>DASRND010000005.1 GCA_035647615.1 Bacteroidales bacterium
TGCTGGAGCTGCGCCCGCCGGTGAAGTGCAGCACCATGCGCCGCCGCTCATCGGCATCAAAGCCAAGTTTGTTGAGCAGGCCGAACAGGCGGCGGTTTTGTGCGTTTGTACGTTTCATTAGTTTTTGTTGTTACTAAATAAAAGGATCAATGCGAAAGCGATAAACACCAGCACCATAAAGAGGATGCCGATGCCGGTATAATCCATAACTGTACACAGCTGCTGCACGCTGAGCTCATGGATGAGCGCGTTGATCGTTGCAGCCGCGAAATAGGCAGCAATCATCACTACCACTGCCCCGGTAATTCGTATAGTTCTTTTCATAGCTGTAGGTATTGCGAGCGTAGCGAAGCAATCTGCCCGGCTACGCCCTGGTTGTTAAATACTGCTGAAATTGAGCTCGATATTACGGTACTCGCCATTTTTGTCCTTCTCCCACACACGCGCATAGCGCTTGCTGTTGTTGCGATTTATCGACTGCTTAATCAGTTCCATTGCCTCCATCCAGGTGGGATGGTTTATCTTTAGCCTGAACAACCCAAGGATCCGCTTTACGTCCATGCGCCCCTTGCGGGTCTCGAATGCCTGGTTGATGATCTGCTGCAAGTCGTGATCCACACCTTGCGTCTTTTCTTCGAGGTAGAGCTTTATCTTTTCGTGCGCCACGCTGATGAGGTCGTCGAACTCGATGCGCTCCTGCACGCTGATCTCTATCTTTGCATCCCGGTCGAAGGTAGAGATAGAGAAGCCCCCTTTTGAGTTGCCCGGCACGTTGTTGTCGGCCAGCATCTTTTCATACACTGCATCGCAATCCGCGAGCAGCTCTTCTTTGAATCGTTCGAGCTGTTCGCTTAGCTTTTTAGCCCGCTTCAGGTGCTTGAGCGTAATCCGCTCGCGGTCTTTGTCGAGTTTTGGCACATACTGTGCAGGCACCTCGTTGCCGTTCAGGTCGATCCATTGTTTTTTTGCCATAATTGTAAAATGTTAATTGTTAATAGTTAATCGTTCATTGCGATCCGCCAGCCGGCCGAGTAGCAATCTCTTTGACTACTCTACGCCCGCTTCTCTTTCCGTTTTTTTATAGTCATGTCGTGTAGCATATTGTGGCGCACGGTCGTGCGTATTTACTCGCATGCCTGCTATTAGCCAGGCTGCGCCGCCCAATACGACTATGATCATTGCTATAATCCAAATTAATGTTTCCATGTTTTTTGTTGTTTTGTTATTTTACCTAATCCCCTGCCGGCATCCGGTAGCTATGCCCGTAGTTGTCGCCCCATTCGGGTTCACCATTCACCTTTTTCCCTTGACGAATGTTTGTTAGCTTGCGCTTGCACAGTGAAATATCTACCAACAGGCTGTTAATTTTGCCGCTAATAGCTGTGTATTCGCCCAGCAGCATACCGGCCTTGCGCTTTCGCAGCAGATTGCCTATTTCGAGCTGCGCAGTCTCAATCTTGTAATTGAGGTCTTTAGCCACGTCCTTTCTGGTCTTGTAGCTGTTTATCAATTCTTTGCCATTCATAGTTTTAGTCATTATTTATCCCTGTAATAGCCGTAGCGGTTTATGATTGCCCACAGCGTACCGTTGCTCAGCCCGTAGCGATTCATCAGCGTTATCATAGCAAACTGAAGGCTTATGTTGCGCTTCATCAGCGCATCAAAATCGGAACGTATCTGTGTGTTTCGGCTGCGCTTGGCCGCGCTAAGTTCGCAGGGTATTTTCATAAATTACAGAGCGTTAAATTCGTTGATATTCATTTTGTCCATCTCAAAGCCAAAAGCGTGGGCACGTTTTACGGCGCGTTCAGCTTCCTCGTAGTTCCACCATTGGCGGCGGGCTGCTGATATTACCTCCGGGCTGCTAATGCCGCGTGCCCGGCAGTACATATCCATGTCGTGTACGCCGCCCTCGGCTTCGGCCTTACTCCAGCCTATGTTGGGTATGCGGTGCACTTTCAGGCGGCGGGCAAAAGTGGTGTACTGGTTGCTGTCGTCGCGCACCGGGAGCCAGCTGTCGGTATCCAGTCCGCTGATGCGGGCTATGCGCCCCTTTACCTCGGTAATGCCAACTATGATGATGCCCATCAGCCCCTCGGTGGCGGTGTAGAGGTTTTTTATGTTTTTGTAAATCGCATTGCTCAATACCTCGCTCTCGTCGATGATGAGCAGCGGGTTGCTGCCGCTGGTGTTTTCGATGTGGCGGATAATGGTGTCGTACAGATAGTTGGTGGTGTAGATGCTCCCGGGCTTTTTAAGCTTTGCAAGCTTTATGCCCATGGTCTGGCTCATCTTTAGCAGCAGCTTGTTCCAGGTGTAGCGGCGATCTACCTTTAGGTAATACACATGGCTGTGCTGCTCGGCAAACTTGCGAAAAACCACACTCTTGCCTATGCCCGTGTTGCCAACCACCAGGCGCATGTCGCTGCTTTCTTTGCAGCTCCTGGCCAGGTTCCACATTACGCTGTACTGCCGTAGCGAACTTATCAGGTTGCCGGCCACTATGTACTCGGCCAGCTTAGCCTCTATGTTGCTGATCAGTTTTGGGGTTAAACTTCTGCTGCCGTTCAGCAAATCGCTTATGGTTCCCTCGCTGCGCCCGAATATGGCAGCTACTTCGTTGTTGCGCAACTTCTTTTGCGCCTTTAATTGGTTCAGCTTTGCGCTAAGCGCGGCCTGCTGTTGGCTTATTTGTACTTTTTTTGTCATCTTTGCCTGATTTTTAAATTTATAGTTATGAAAGAATTTCCTAAAGAATTTCCTTTTGTTATGGCAGCCTCGTACAAGCTGCACCCGGTTTTGACAGGGGAGTATAATCTCGATAAAGCCGCAGAAATTCAATCCGTTCTGACATCTTTTGGCAAAGCCTTTGGCATTCGCCTCCGGGCATCCAACGGCCATTTTTGGAATGAAGAACATGGCGCAAACCAAAGCGTAGTATCTGTAACTCTTTTTCGGCTGACAGATCAACCCCGTACAGTTTACATGCTTCAAAAAATGTGTGAGTCTGCATTACAGCTTGTTGCATCGCTTCACGGTGCAGATTTGGAGTTTCGTGCCTACAATCTTGCGGAGTACCGGCTGCATTATCCTTTGCAGAAGCTTTTTGACGAATCGTAAATTCATCCCCGGTATCCGGATCAATGATGGTTCTGGTGTGGAATTGTTTGTTTTTCATTGTATATTATATTAGGTGAATAAAAATGTTTAGTCCTGGATGGGGAAATACAATATCTCGCCTGTGTCGGGGTCGGGCACTTCGCGGTATTTCACCTCTTTTTTGGCCTTTTCGGCCTCTGCTACCAGCCTGTTAAACTCTGCCAGGGCATCCGGGCTTTGCTCACCGGCCTTATCCATCATCTCCTCAGCATTGAGCGTGGCCTTGTCTAACCGGCCCGTAATCTTGCGGCCTACCAGGGGCTCGTTTATCAGCTTCTCTACATTGTCGGTGTCGGGCTGCTGCCTGTAGGTGTTTTCTACCTCCGCATTGCGCCGACGGGCCTCGTCGATCACACCTTTTTGAAAATCGCGCATCTTGTTGTACCCATCGGTGTCGCCCTCGAAGGTGGCAAACATTGGCACCCGCTCTTTGAGCGTCCACAGGCCATGGAAGGTATGTCCCTGCCACACCGAAACCGGTTGTCCGTATTGCCCTGCATATACCAGCACTTTGGTACCGGTGGGTATCGCGAGCCATGTGTCGGCAGCTTTATCGGTATCGTTGATGTCGGGCAGGTAGCGATACTTGTAGTTGTCGTCGCGAATATCTACACCGTTCATGGTCTTTTTTACCTCGTGCATGGTGCCGGCCAGCCACAGCAGGGTGGCGTAGTCGAGCTTGGGGGTCTTACTCTCTTTTTCGTCCCACAGTTGCCCCGGGCTTTTGCCCAGGGGCTTGTCTTCGTAGGTTTCGATGATGTGGCTGTTCCAGTCGCTGATACACTCGGTGCGAAGCCACGCCGAAGCCTGTGCTATGCTGCGGCTGTTGCGCTTGCCTGCGTCCAGAAAGCGGTCGCCGGGACGGCTGTTGCGGCTGGTGGCCGTGCGGTTCATCCCGTTCCAGCCTTTTAAGTGGCGCAAATACACATTGTCCATCATGCCTATCAGTGCCTCTACAAACTTGGTGCGGGCTATGCCCTTTTGGCTTGGCATTACGTGTATCTCGTTGTCCTCGCACCAGCGTTTTAGCTCCTTATTGCCGGGACCATCGTCCATCTGCACTATATATGGTTTGTAGCCGCATTGCAATATGGCTCCTTTCAGGGCTGTAATCATCAGTTCGCTGCTCTCGCTTACGCCGTGGTGCAATTCCTGGTGCAACAGGCTGAATGTGGCATAATCAAATACCTTTACCACATAAATATGCTGCATTACCTTTTTGCTTCCCGGATCGAACACGTTTTCGTTGTGTGCTGTGCCATCTATGCCCCAGCAGTAGTTTTTTTGTGTAGGATAGCGGCGGTCGATGGTGGGCACCACGGCGTGGTAAAAATCGGCATAGCTGCCGCGCTTTAGCTCCAGGCGGTCTCGGTTGCGGCGCAGGTAGCCGCTTATGGTGCCGTAGCTTACGGGCTTATACGCCCCGTCTTTGCGCCACCAGCCATGCTGGCGGCCATGTTCCACTACGCGGTCATATACCTGCCGGTCGGTGTAGTTGCCATTGGTATATATGCGCTCGGTTACGGCTATTTGCGCCTCGCTTAGGCGGCTGGCATTGGTATTGCTGCTGCGTTTTACCTCCACAGCCTGGTGTACTTGTTTGCCGGCATCTAATTGCCGTATAATATTATCGAGCCACTGGCTAAATCGGTAATCGTTTTCGGGTATCTTCTTTATCAGTTGCAGCTTCGGAAGCACTTCCAGGAAGTTGGCCCGCAGGCTACGCATCAGGCGCATATACTCGCGCTGGGTGCGGCTGGCCGTGCGCATCTGCTGCACGCGGTCGTAAAGCCAGGCAGCCACGGCACACAACTGGCCATAGCCCAGGCCATCCTGCATGCTTATGGTATATTGGGCGTAGTGCCCCACGTACTGCAGGCTGTTGCTTTGCACCTCGGCCTGCAGCTCGGCCAGTATATAGGCCGCGTTGAGTTGCAGGTTGCGGGCGGTGCTGCTAATGGCCACATCGGCCATGTTGGCACCGTGGGCGCGTGCGGTGTCCAGGGCTTCGCGGTAGCCGGCATCGGCTATGTGCAGGGCACGCATTATCTGATTGCGCTTGTCGTCATCTTTAATTGATGATAGTATGATCTCGACCGGTTGCCCACGATAGGCTTTGCCTTTCGTTTTTAATTGCTTCCGCTTTTTAGCATTTTCATATTGACTACGCGTTAAACCGGAATTTAACCACTCTTCCAGGTCGATAATCCAACTATTTACTTTGTCGTCGTATCTCATAGTAAAATGGTGTTAAAAGGTGACCGTCCATTCTGACCGTCCATTGACCGTCCATTGACCGTCCATTGACCGTCCATTGTGCAATTTTCTAACATTTCGTTTTGAATTGCTGCGGGATGTTGACGGGTAAAAATGGCGTGCGAAGCTTGTTTTTTCATGTCTGCGAAGATTTGGTTTCCGAGCTTGTCGAATATTGGTTCCCGGAAGCGGATCCGATCCGCAGCATCGCGCCTGGCTCCGGGAAGTGGTGTGTGACAACTATCACATTTTGCTACATTTGCAGTGCTAACCATTAAAATGTAGTGTATCATGAATATTAAGATTGTGTATGATTGTGATAAAAAGGCCTACCGGTTTATAGATGTAGTGCAGGTACTTGAGGGCATTCGGCAGTCAGGCCCATTACAAGGTCTTCAAATTGAGCAGCAGTTAAAAGCCCCTTTGCGCAACATGCTCCCTGAGCATTCGTGCCAGGGCTGCCATTTGCTGCCCGGAGATTGGAAACATACTTTGTTCGTTTCAATTCAAGGCGAAACTGCCAGCCAAATATTTTTAGCCGTAAAAGTTCTATTGGACTTTTGTACCTATGCCAGGTACCGAGTCGAGTTGTTTGTTTCTGATTAGATGTTTTCATAATTATATCTCCTTTAGTTTGTTGCGAAGTTTGCGATCGGCCTCCAGCACGGCACGGCCTGCGCGGGTGTGGGTGTAGGTGTTTTTGTACAGCACGCGGCTCACGGTGCGCGTGCTAACGCCTGCATGCTGTGCTACCAGTGCATTTGGCAGCCTTCCGGTAAATTTTACTTGCTTTTTAGTTTTCATTTTATCTATCTTTGACGTTTTTAGGCGACAAAGTAACTAACAATAGTTAGAATAAACAAGAAAATAGTAAGTTTAATTTGAATATTTTTAGTAGAATATTGCAGTATATTGATTCTAAAGGGATTACTAAAAACAAGTTTTCTCAAAAGATCGGCCTTTCCAATAGTTACATGACTAAAATGGAAGGTAGTAGTAGTGTGGGAAGTAAGATTATTGAGAAAATAGTTAGAGAATATCCTGATATTAACCTCAATTGGTTAATCACCGGGGAGGGAGAGATGTTAAATGGCCAAAAGGATGAGGGAGTGCCTGGCCATGGGCAGCCGGCAGAGTGCAGCACCTGCCGCTACAAAGCAGACATAGAACGCTACCAGGAGGATATAGCCCGCTACCTGGCAGAGATAAACCGCCTGCACCGGCAACTTGCTGCCAAGGAAAATGAGGAGCTTCCCGGTAAACGCCACTCTGCATAATGAAGGTCGTGCGGGGGCGGGATTCACAATAATAAGTATGCTATCCTGGCTTTAAGGTTGTATCATGGTTGTTTTACACTAACTCGTACTCATATTCTCAAATCTTCGCACGCAATTCTCATTCTCACTCATTTTATCCTCAAAACTAAATTCACCCCCACTCATAGTACCGCCAAATTAAATTTCCGTTTTAAAACATTTCATCCCTAAATACCTACTCTAACGCCCTATTTATAGGGTTTTCAGTTGTTTTTATGGTTTTGCCTTATTTTCACATTTGGGTTTTGCCCCCTTAGTTGGAACGCGTAGCGACGATCATCACATTTTTAGGCGTGTGTTCGGTAGATATAAATTCGAGCGTTTTCACCTGATAGCCTTGCCGCGTGAGCAGCAGCGCCCGAAGCGCGTCGGTAAGCATTTCGGCCTGCCTTTCGGCAAATATGCCGTGATCGAGCATGGGCCGGAGTGCCGGCGGCGGTGTCATGGCTTTGCGCACTTGTTTGTGGCAGCAGGGCGCAACGATGATGGTTGCGGCGCCGGCACGGATGCCCGCAGCGATGGCGTCGTCGGTGGCGGTATCGCAGGCATGCAAAGCAATGAGCATTTCTATCTTTCCCGGCTGATAGTCCTGAATGGTGCCGCTAACGAAATATAATCCATCAAAACTGCTTTGTTTGGCAATGGCATTGCATTTCTGCACAAGCTCCTCCCGCATTTCTACTCCCGTGACCTCAGCTTTAAAATTTCGGTTATTAGTAAGATGATCATAAAGCGCAAAGGTGAGATAGCCTTTTCCGGAACCCATATCTGCGATTGTAAAAAGTCCGGCGGGAGGTGTTGTGGGAATGATGCTGTCGATTATCTCGATGAATTTGTTGATCTGGCGGAACTTATCGTTCATGGCGGGTACCACTTCAAACCGGCTGTTGGTGACGCCGAGCGCTTGCAGATAGATGTTGTTTTCGGGAGTGATGAGACGCTGCTTGGGGCGGTTGTGGGTAAGCGGCTGGAGCAGCGGGGCGGTTTCGCCGGCGGCAGAGCGCGTTATCCGTGAATTTCCTTTTTTGTTGATCACCCACTGTATTTCTTCCTGAGTAGTGAAAAGGTTGCCTTGATAAAAGTCGCTGGTGAGCAATTGTTCTATGGTAGGTAAGGCCTGGTCAATCGGGAGGTTTTCGGTCACGTCGCGGGTTTGAAAGCGATAAACGAAGCTGAGCTGCAAAAGCTCTTTGATCATCACCGGGCGCACAAAAACATTGCGCATATCAGCTGATTTGCTGCGCACTTTGCTGAGGGTAAGCTTGGTGAGGATGTTGGTTTCAAAACTCGTTGCTATCGTGTCCAGAAATTCCTTCAGGTCGTCTTTCATGTTCTGTTGCTTTGGTGTAGCGGCAAAATTAGTTTTTTGTTTTTACCACTGTACGTTTTAACCGCCGAGACGCTGAGGCGCAGAAACCATAAAAGACTTTTTTCATTTATTTTCCTCTGCGTCTCTCCGCCTCTCCGGTGTATTTGGTTTTGCGCCAAGCGCCCCCCAATTTGTATTTCCCCATAAACGATACTTTTGTCGGCAAATCAATGTCAGCGAAAGATTTTAATTCATGAAGCGTCTTTTTTATCTGTTGTTGTTGGCGATGTTGGCCGGGCATCTGTGTTTTCTTACCTCCGATCCCGACCGGCTGGTGGATGTGCATACGCGCGGCGCCTTTACCGACGAGGGATTGTACTCGGCGCAGGCGCGCAACTTTGTGCATAGCGGCAGCTTTGGATTTACTGATAACAGTACGCTGGTGCGTGGGCCGCTTTTTGGCGCTTTGCAAATTCCTTTTTTTGCTGTTGCCGGAACTTCACGTGTGGTGGCTCGGCTCATCACCCTTGCCGCTGTAATGCTGGTGCTTTGGCTGTTGGCAGCAAAGCCGCGGTGGCGATGGTTTGCCTTGCTGCTGGCGGTGGTGGCTTTTACGCATTTTCGGGTATTTCAGTTTTCGCATTATGCCATGGCCGAGATGGTGAGCATCGCAGCAGTGGTGGTTAGCTTTCTGTTTTTGCAATTTTATTTTGATAATAAAAAAATTAAAAATCTTGCCCTCGCTGCGCTGATGATTTTCGTGGCTTATGGGCTTAAAATTCAGTTTGCCTATCTTACTGCATTGCTTCCGGCAGTGGTGGTGTTATACGATGCGGGCAGATGGCTTAAAAAGAAAATCAGTTTCTCAACAATTATTCGTGATTTTGCAATTATTACCGGATTTACGCTTGGCTTTGCACTTCTTTATTTTGTGATTTGGTACCTGCCCAACCAGGCATATTATGATGCTGTGATGGCCGAACAAACCGGAGGCATCTTTGAGGTGTGGGAACGCATCAACCTGACCATTGATTTTAACTTCAATTATTATATCTGGGATGCAACCAACATTCCTTTGTTGATATTCTTTGGTGTGGCGCTGCTGTTGTGGATTGCATCGGCATTTGGCGGCGCGTTTAGAATAAAAAACCACCTGATCATTCTGTTTGGTTTTATCTGGACTTTGGCAGAGCTGCACAAGCTGGGAATGCTTTATCTGCCGCAGCGTTATCTGCTGGGTTTGTATGTGGCGGCAGGTTTTTTTTCCGCAGCCGTGCTTTATCAATTTATTGAAAAAGGCAAGATTGCAAAAATTGCAGTGCTCTCGGTGACAATTATTGTGCTTTTATTTAATGGCTGGTACAATCTGGACGCTTACAACCGCCGGAGTTGGCAACTGCAGGTGGGCAACAGTTACCTGCAAAATTTTGATTGGAAAGATCGCGTGGTGGCTGGCGCCTGGGCGCCATCAATTACCTGGGGTACTGCAGCGCACACAATACCAGTTTGGGCGGGGATTACCGATCCTGAACTTCTGCAGGAAAGTAACCTGCCGGCGATGATCGTTATGGAACATGACCAGGCTGATTCTGAATTGTTTTACGACCAAAATAATTTTGATTTACAGGCACACACCGACTCGGTGAAAGTTTTTAACGTGTGGAAATATCAACTGGAGCTGCGCTGGATTTCGCCAAGAAAGTGAAGAAGTTCTCAGTAAAAACAGTTCAAACAACGAACAACACTTGCCCTGAGCGCAGCCGAAGGGAACAACGAACAACGAACTATCCTTCTTCATCAAACTGCTCTCGCACCATTTTTAGGTCAACTTCCGTAAAATCCTTTACTACCGGATAGTCGCCACTTATATCATCAGCCGAATGCGTGCTGGCAATTCCAATTACTTTCATGTTTGCTTTTTGGGCTGCTTCCAGTCCGGCGTAAGAATCTTCAAAAACCAGACATTGCGGCGGGGTGAAATTTAATTTTTCGGCAGTAAGTTCAAAAATCTCCGGATCAGGTTTGCCGCGTTCTACCTCCTGTGCGCTGGTGATGTGATCGAAATAGGAGGCCAGGTTGGTTTCGCGCAGCGTAAATTCCACGTTGATTTGGGGAGCCGAACTGGCCACCGCCATCGGGATGTTTGCTGCTTGTGCAGATTTCAAAAAATCTTCCAGGCCAGCAAGTGGTTTCAGCTTCCCTTGAGCATATTGCCGGTAAAGGTTTTCCTTTTTAGTAATTAGCTCGTCGAGTTCCTTATCGCTCACATGCCGGTCGAGCACGATGTTAAAAATCTCACGGTTGGTGCGCCCAAAGAGTTTGTTGCGGAATGTTTCGGGCGACATCTGCAGGCCAAGTTCGTGTACAAAGTCGATCCAGGCTTTCTGGTGCAGCCCGGCAGTATCGGCGATTACGCCATCCATATCAAAAATTAACGCAAAGTTATCCATAGGTTGTTTTCGATTATCAACAAAAAAATGCTTTCAAAGGTTTTATTTGAAACCTCATTTTTTTGTGTTCAATCTCATTTTGATCGGCTGCAAATTCCTTTAGCAAAATTTAAAACGATATTTGCATTTTTATTAAAGACCAAAAGAAATAGATATGAGTGGATGGACGGAAATTTTAAAATACACTTTGCCGGCGCTGTTGGTGTTGCTGCTGGCTTATGGACTTGTAGTTCGTTTTCTGCGTCAGGAGCGCTGGCAGCGCGAACATAATAATGTTGGTGAGCACCGTAAAGATTGGATAAAGATAAAGTTGCTGGCTTACGAGCGGATCATGCTTTTTCTGGAGCGTATTAATCCGGAGCATTTGGTGCTGCGTATGGGCGGCGATTATCCTGATTCACTCTCGTTGCAACAGGCCTTGCTGCAAAGCATCCGCGATGAATATGAGCACAACATGGTGCAGCAACTTTATGTGAGCGATGCTGCCTGGCAAGCCGCCACCGATGCCCGCAATCAGGTAGTGCAGTGGATAAATGAAGCCGCACGGCAAACCGAAGTAAAAGAGCAGGCTCCGCAATTAGCTGCCACAATTTTGCAGCTTGTAATGAAAACAAAAGAAGATCCGATAGCTGAGGCTATAAAAACCATCAAAAAAGATGTGCGGGAACTGATGGAGGCACAGGGCGCTTAGAGCTTGGCGCGTGGCGCAGGGCGCAAAAAGCTTGATGTCTTGAAGGGAGCTTGCGGGAAACGACGGTGCCTTCATTAAATTACAACATTGTACAGACGCCCAATGTGAGCGTCTCCGGGGTGTAAGTCATAAGCGATGCATCGCGTCTTGCGCCCTGCCCTTTGCGCCTTGCGCCATGCATTTTACCCTTTTTCAATGTCTCCGTTGCCGGGATAGTTGTAGATTTTGCGCAGCAGCGGGTCATAGTGGCGGTAGATTACTGCTCGTTTGAGCTTAAGGGTCTGCGATAGGTACCCCGATTGTGGCGTCCACTCATCGCATACCAGGCGGAAGCGCTTGATCTGCTCGTGCGCACCCAGCCGCTGGTTGGTTCTGTCTACCTCTTTTTGCACACGGCTGATTATCTCCGGCCGATTGACCAGCTCGTGGTTGTCGCGGTAATGAATCTTATGTTTCAAAGCCCAGAAGTGCAGATAGTTGAAGTTGGGCGAGATGAGCGCGCTGGCAAATTTCTCATTTTCACCTACCACCATAATTTGCTCAATAAACGACGACTCTTTAAACATGTTTTCGATTAACTGTGGCGCTACATATTTTCCTGACGAGAGTTTAAAAATTTCCTTTTTCCTGTCGGTAATCTTCAGGAATTTCCCTTCGTCGAGTACGCCAATGTCGCCGGTGTGGAACCAGCCATCTTCATCAATTACCTCGCGGGTGTGCTCCGGATCATTATAATAACCCATCATCAGGTTGGGACCTCTGGTAAGAATTTCGCCGTCGGGAGCAATTTTCACCTCCACATCTTCGAGTACCGGCCCTACTGTTCCAAATTTTAGATTAGGATATTCTGCATGACTAACGGCAATTACAGGCCCCGTTTCCGTAAGGCCATAACCTTCCATAACACGCATGCCGGCAGCCCAGAACAGCCGAGAAAGACGAGGCTGTAGCGCCGAACCACCCGACACAATTATCTTTACCCTGCCGCCCAATGCCTCCCGCCATTTGCTGTAAATCAGCCGGTCGGCAATTTTTCTTTTGGTCTCATAAATAGCTCCGTTCTTGCCATGAAGCTCATAACGCAGACCCAGCTTGAGCGCCCAGAAAAAGATTTTCTTTTTTACACCCGACAAATCTTTTCCTTTTGAAACGATGCGGTCGTAAACTTTTTCGAGCAGCCGCGGCACCGTGTTGAAGCCGTCGGCACGAACCTCCACCAGGTCGGCGGTGATGGTTCCCAGGCTTTCGGCGTAGTAAATACCAATGCCTTTGTATTGGAAATGGTAATTCATCATGCGCTCGTAGATATGGCACAGCGGCAGAAAGCTAAGCACTTTGTGACGCTCGTCGAGGGGTTGTAGTTTCGCTGTGGCGATGAAATTGCTTACAATATTTTGGTGCGAGAGCATCACGCCTTTGGCCTGGCCGGTGGTGCCCGAAGTGTAGATGAGCGAGGCCATGTCGTTAGGGCTGATGCTATCTTTGATTTGCTGTAGCTTTTCGCGATGTTTGTTTTCGTTGGTCTGGCCTGTATCGATGATCTGCTGCCACGGAATAGCTTCTTCTATCTCGCTGAAGGTGTAAAGCCGGATATCGGAATCCAATGAATCGACGATTTTGCGCAGTTTGTCATAAAGCGTTTTGTCGGAAATGATGGCCGCCTTTACGCCCGAATGGCTCAGGATGTGGCGGAATTCGTCGTTGCTGATGGTGGGATAAATCGGCACATGCACTACACCGATTTGCATCATGCCCATGTCGGCAAAATTCCACTCCGGCCTGTTGTTGCTGATGGTGGCTATCTTGTCGCCCTTCTGGTAGCCCAGCTCCATCAGTCCGTAGCTTACTTGGTTCGACAGACGGATGTAATCGTTGTAGGTGTACTTTTTCCAAATGCCATTTTGCTTGCCAGCGAAGACATCGGAACGGCGGAAATGCTCAGCATAGCGGTCGAGCAGATCGAAGATGCGCGTTACTTCCATGCGTCTGTGTATTTGAAAATAAAAAAAAGAAGACAAAAGTACAAGAGTTTTTTAGCATTTAGGTGGCGATTTTTACGGATTGGACTTGTACTTCGCCGTAAAGTTTCACATCTCCAAAGGATGGTGTGGCCGCTATAAGCCTCGTTCTGACTGCCGTCACCTGGGTTTTTAAAACTTAAAAACGTGAATTTTTATTAATTTCTTAAAGGCCTTGCTAAGATTATCCGGAGAAAGAAAAAAGTTTTTTCACATAGAATTGGTGAATACAAAAAAATACTACTTTTGCCGTGTTTTAATAAACGTTCTTCTTTAAACATGGTGCATGTAGCTCAGTTGGTTAGAGCACCGGATTGTGGTTCCGGGGGTCGTGGGTTCAAGTCCCATCTTGCACCCCACTTTTAAAAGATGAAATGATCCCGCAAGGTTGAATAACCTGGCGGGATTTTTTTAAGTCACTATTTCTGTTGCCCTTACGGCGAAATTCCGCTACTTTTGCTGTCGTCAAAATTCACCAAAAACATTGATTATTAAAATGAAAATCCAATATTTTTCTTCATTCCTTGTCCTGCTTCTTGCCACACAATTTTTGCTCTCGTGCAACTCTGAAGAACGGCCGCAGCATTTACAGATCAAAATCATCGAAACCAGCGATGTGCATGGTGCCATTATGCCTTACGATTTGGTAGAAGACAAAGCCACGCAATATTCGCTTGCCCAGGTGCATGCCTATGTGGAGCAGGAGCGGGCCAATAAAGATCAGGTGGTGATTTTGCTCGACAACGGCGACATTTTACAAGGCGACCCTTTGGTTTATTTTTATAATTACGAACGCACCGACACCATGCATCTGGTGGCTTCGGTGATGAACTATATGCGCTATGATGCAGCCACTCTCGGTAATCACGATATCGAAGCCGGCCATCCTGTTTACGACCGACTCTGTGATGACTTTAACTTTCCGTGGCTTGCTGCCAATGCTATCGACACAAAAAGTAAGAAGCCTTATTTTAAACCCTACACCATTTTAAATTATCAAGGTGTAAAAGTGGCGGTGCTCGGAATGATCACACCTGCCATTCCGAAATGGCTGCCACCTGACATCTGGTCGGGGATGGAGTTTCACGATATGATCGAAACAGCAAAAATTTGGGTGGAGGAGATTAAAAGCAAGGAAAAGCCCGACCTGCTGATTGGTCTGTTTCACGCCGGGGTGGATTATACCTACGGACAGCAGCAGGCCGAAACGCCTATGAACGAAAATGCTTCGCGGCTTGTCGCCGAACAGGTGCCGGGTTTTGATATAGTTTTTGTTGGACACGACCACCAGGGGTGGAATGAGCAATTAGAAAACCGGGCCGGAAACAAGGTTTTGCTGCTCGGCACCACCAGTCGCGCCCGCGATGTGGCCGTTGCTTCCATCAATCTGCAGCTAAACAAGGCCACAAATCATTATCAAAAAAACATTACCGGAGAAGTTGTAGAGATGACTGACTTTACGCCGGATTCAGCTTTTATCGAAAAGTTTACGCCGGCTTTGCTTCAGGTGCAAAAATATGTTTCGGAGCCGCTGGGAACAATTACGCAAACTATTTCTTCGCGCGAATCCTTTTTTGGTGATGCTGCTTTTACTGATCTCATTCATCAGGCGCAGCTTGAGCAGGGTGATGCTGAGATTTCGTTTACGGCGCCGCTGTCGATGGACAGGCAACTAAATGTTGGGCCATTGTATGTGCGCGATCTCTTCAAAATGTATCGTTTCGAAAATCTCCTTTATACCATGAAGCTGGGCGGCCAGGAGATTGTAGATTACCTCGAATACAGCGCCGGCTTGTGGTTTGCCACCATGACCCATCCCGACGATCATCTGCTGCTTTTTGCCACCGACTCCACCGGAGCCGTAATAATGCGCAACGGAAAGGCTCGTCTGGCAAGCCAATTCTACAACCTCGACGATGCCGAAGGAATAATCTACACGGTGGATGTTACGAAGCCGGCCGGTGCCAGAATTAACATTATCTCACTTTCGGATGGCACACCTTTCGATTTGAACAAAACCTATCGTGTAGCCGTCAATTCCTACCGTGGCAATGGTGGCGGCGGACATCTCACCATAGGTTCAAACATTCCGCAGGAGCAGTTGCAGGATCGCATCCTGAAATCTACTGAGAAAGATTTCAGGTTTTATCTCATGCAATGGATCAGAGATAATAAAAACGTCGAGCCGCAGGTTACCAACAACTGGAAAATTTTGCCTGAAAACTGGACGGAAAACGCCCAAAAAACCGACCGGAAATTACTCTTTGGAGACCCACGATAAGACCCCGCTTTTGGTGCTGATTCCGTTAACAATTACTCACAGGACAATGCTTTGCAAGGTTGTGCAGTTATCTTTGCAACCCAAAAAAAGCAATCATTATCATGGAAATGAAAATCAGTTATGAAGGTAAGAAAAAGGTCAATGCCGAGTTCAACGGACAAATCATTACCACCGACCAGCCTCTTCAGGCCGGAGGCGACGGAAGCGCTCCGGCACCATTCACACTATTTCTCGTTTCGATAGGTACCTGCGCCGGAATTTCTGTAAAAGCATTTTGCGATCAGCACAATATCCCTACCGACAACATATCCATCTCACAGAAGATGAATTACAACTACAAAACACGCTTGATAGATCATATAGAACTGAAGGTGCATTTGCCGATGGACTTTCCCGAAAAACATAAATCCGCCGTCATCAACGCGGTGAATATGTGCGCTGTGAATGAACATTTGAAAAATCCCCCTATCATAGAAACAGTGGCCGCGATGGACGCATAAAATCTAAAACCCTGCACATAACGCAGGGTTTTTTGTTTCGCTACCGCGAAAAAAGTTACTTTCGCAAGTCTAAAGAAAGAAATCTTGAACGAAAACGACAATCTTATTTACGGCACCCGCCCTGTAATAGAAAGCCTGAAAGCGGGCAAAGAGTTCGACAAAATTTTCATCCAGAAAGGTTTGCGCAGTGAGCAACTGGCCGAGTTGTATCAGCTTATCAAGATGTTCGATTCGCCGTTTCAGCATGTGCCGGTGGAAAAGCTCAACCGCCTCACGCGCAAGAACCACCAGGGAGTAGTAGGTTTTGTTTCGGTAGTAACTTATCAGCCCATCGAAGAGGTGGTACAGCGTATTTACGAAAGCAGCCAAACGCCTTTGCTCATGATACTCGATGGCGTGACTGATGTTCGAAACTTTGGAGCCATTGTGCGCTCGGCAGAATGCGCCGGTGCGCACGCCATTCTTTTTCCAACACAAGGTTCGGCGCAACTTAATGCCGATACCATGAAAACTTCTGCCGGGGCGTTGAATCATCTGGCCATTTGTCGCACCAAAAATCTCAACCAGGCGCTCGACTATCTCCAATTGTCGGGGATACAGTTGGTGGCTTCCACCGAAAAAGCCGAGAAGGCGTTGTATGATGTCGATTACACTGTACCCACTGCTGTGCTGATGGGTTCGGAAGAAGACGGCATCTCACCGGCCTATCTGCGCAAAGCCGATCATCAGGTGCACATACCCATGTTGGGGCGAACAGAATCGTTGAACGTTTCAGTAGCCGCAGGCGTATTGCTTTATGAGGCTGTGCGCCAACGAAGAAACATACAGCAAAGCTGATGCAGCCAATTTTTCGCCTACAACATTTTACCCTTTTTGTGGTTTAAACAGGCAATTCTATTGCATTTTAATTTTTAATCATTATAAAAATAAATAATATCATGAACACCAATCTGAAAAGCCTGAAGCCGGAAGCCGTCTGGCGTCATTTTGAAACGTTGACGCAGACACCGCGTCCCTCACGCAAAGAAGCACGCATCATCGAGGTGGTGAAGAAATTTGGCGAAAGCCTGGGTTTGGAAACCATTGTGGACGAAGTAGGCAATGTGATTATCAAAAAGCCAGCAACCAAAGGAATGGAAGACCGAAAAGGTGTGGTATTGCAAGGCCATCTCGACATGGTGCCGCAAGCCAACAGCGACAAAGATTTTAATTTCGAAACGGATGCCATTCAGGCCTATATCGATGGCGAATGGGTGACAGCCGACGGCACTACCCTTGGCGCCGACAACGGTATTGGTGTAGCTGCTGCCATGGCCGTGCTCGAGAGCAAAGAGCTGGCGCACGGCCCCATCGAGGCGCTTTTTACCATCGACGAAGAAACCGGTATGACCGGCGCTTTTGGCCTGAAGCCTGGAATGCTGCATGGTGAAATCCTTCTTAATTTGGACTCAGAAGACGAAGGCGAGCTTTACATCGGCTGTGCCGGTGGTATCAACGCTACTTCACGACTTAAATATAAAGCAGTGCCTGCACCGGAAGATGCTGTAGCATGCAAAATTTCAGTATCAGGTCTTAAAGGCGGTCACTCCGGCATCGACATCCCATTGTATCGCGGCAACGCCAATAAGATCATCTTCCGCCTGATGCGCAAAGCCGCAACAGATTTTGGTTTGCGTATTGCCGAAATGAATGGTGGCAGCCTGCGCAATGCCATTCCGCGCGAAGCCAATGCTGTGGTAACCATTGCGAAAAGCAAAAAAGGAGGTTTTGAAAAATTTGTAAAGGATTTTGAGAAAACGCTTCAAAATGAATATGCCACTGCTGATCCGGGATTGAAAATAACAGTCACCGGCGTCGATCTGCCAAAAGAAGTGATGAACGAGCAGGCACAGCGTTCTTTTGTAAATGCCATCAACGCCTGCCCCAACGGTGTGGTGCGCATGAGCAGTGACATGGAAGGTCTGGTGGAAACATCGACTAACCTGGCTGTGGTGACAGTGAAAAATGGTACTGCCGAGGCGTTAAGTCTGTTGCGCAGCTCAGTCGATTCAGCCAAATACGCCCTGGGCGATATGGTAGAAAGTGTGTTTGAACTGGCTGGTGCTGATACTAATCTTGATGGCGATTATCCTGGTTGGAAACCCAATCCAAACTCAGCGATACTGAAGGAGATGAAAGAAGTGTACAACAATAAGTTTGGTAGAATCCCCGACATAAAAGCCATTCATGCCGGCCTGGAATGCGGACTGCTTGGTGGCGTTTATCCACAGTTCGACATGATTTCATTTGGGCCAACCATTCGCTATCCCCACTCCCCCGACGAAAAGGTAAACATTCCTTCTGTCGAAAAATTCTGGGATTATCTGGTTGAGACCCTTCGCCATACTCCAAAGAAATAAATTTGTAAAAAGGAATTGTTAATAAATAAAAATCCGGCAGCAGTTGCGGCAGAGACACGATGCATCGAGTCCTTACCACAACTGCTGCCGGATACTGTTAGAAATAAATTGCTGCAAAAGATTTGTTTATTAAAAAAATGATTCTACTTTTGCACGCTCAAAAAATACAGAAACTATGAGCAAGAGAACATACCAACCATCCAGACGCAAGAGAGTTAACAAGCACGGCTTCAGAGCCCGCATGTCGACAAAAAACGGCCGCAGAGTACTCGCCAGCCGCAGGGCTAAAGGCAGAAAAAGATTAACCGTTTCTGACGAAGGATAGACTATTTGCACAAACAGCATAAATGCGTTAACGCGTTAAAAAAAGAAGATAGCACACAGGGGTTATCTTCTTTTTTTGTATCCGCTAATGCTCATAAAATGCTTTTCTTGGCTGCAATAGTAATAACTTCATGCGTCGGTAGTTAACCATTAATGTTTTGTTGCAGAAGATAATACGATCAAGCTATGCCCAGATTACTTATCATCATTTTATTTTTTATCCTGGCTTACTACCTGTTGAGCAAATATGTGTTTCCATATCTTGTCAGACGTTTCGTCCGCAAGACGCAGGATCGTTTTACCCAGCAATTTCGTCAGAAGGAGCCGCCTCAAAGCCGGCGCAAAGAGGGCGAAGTGGAGGTGAAATATGTTCCGCCCGAAGCCGTAACGCCGCAATTTAATCCTGACAGCACCGAAGATGTGGACTTTGAAGAGATAAAAGATGAATAATTTCAGCTATTAATTTTTTAAGCATACAGCCGATGAAGAATTTTGAGATGAAAAAGCTGTGGCCTTATCTGGCTGCCATTGTTGCCTTTGTGGTACTTACACTAATATATTTTTCACCACTGCTCGAAGGGAAAAAGCTGCGGCAGCCCGACACCGACCACTGGCGCGGGATGTCGAAAGAAATTGTGGATTATCGCGCTGAGACGGGGCAGGAGCCACTTTGGACCAACAGCATGTTTGGCGGAATGCCGGCGTATCAGATTTCCGCCATTTACAAAGGGACCTATCTCAAGTTTGTAGATAAAATTTTAAAATTAAGCTTGCCTCATCCCGCCAACCTGGTGTTTCTGTACTTCCTTGGCTTTTTTATCCTGCTGTTAATTTTGCGGGTTAACCCGTGGCTGGCTGTGTTGGGATCGATAGGATTTGCATTCTCATCCTATTTCTTTATCATTCTCGAAGCGGGTCATAATAGTAAGGCGCACGCCATCGGTTATATGGCGCCGGTGCTGGGAGGTATCATCCTGGCCTACCGCGGGCGCTATTTGTGGGGCGCTGCACTCACAGCTTTGTTTCTTGGCCTGGAGCTTTCGGCCAACCACCTTCAGATAACTTATTACCTCGCGCTTATCATTTTGCTTTTTGTAATTGTGCAGGCTGTTGATAGCTTTCGCAAAAAGATGTTGCCGAATTTCGTGAAGGCATCGGCGGTGTTGCTGGTGGCTGCGCTGCTGGCGGTGGCAGCCAATTTGCCCAACATCTGGGCTACGTGGGAATATAGCAAATACACCATTCGTGGAGCCACCGAGCTGACCAGTGAGCAGGAAAATCGTACCTCCGGCCTCGACATCGACTATGCCACGCAGTGGAGCTATGGACGCGCTGAAACGATGACTTTGCTGGTGCCCGACTTTATGGGCGGCTCTTCCGGCGCTCATCCCGACGAAAATTCAGCTACTTTTCAGGAGTTGAAAAAAGTATTGCCGGCACCGCAGGCTTCTGCTTACCTGCCTTATTTCTCTTTGTACTGGGGCAGCCAGCCTTTTACTTCCGGTCCTGTGTATGCCGGCGCCATCATGGTATTTCTTTTTATTTTGGGAATGGTGGTGGTTCCGGGAAAATATAAATGGTGGCTCATTTCTGCGACGGTTTTATCTATATTGTTGGCCTGGGGCAAGAATTTCATGCCTTTTACTGAATTTTTCCTCCATTATCTTCCGGGTTATAACAAGTTCAGAGCGGTATCAATGACACTGGTCATCGCCGAACTCACCATCCCGCTCCTGGGAATATTGGCGCTGTCGGCGATTTTTGATAAAATTATGGATCATAAACGCGTCACCAAACAGTTGTTTGTTGCTACCGGAATTGCGGGGGGACTGCTGTTGCTTTTGATAGCATTTGGTGGCTCCATTTTCAGTTTTTCGTCGGCAGGTGATGCACGCCTTGTCGAAGCCGGTTTTCCGACAAGTCTCATCGATGCTTTGCATGCCGATCGCGCCGCCCTTTTGCGAGCCGAAGCAATGCGCTCGCTGTTGTTTATTTTGTTGGCGGCCGGATTGATATGGCTGGCGTTAGCAAAAAAGATCAAAGCACAATTTGCTTTTATTGGTTTGATCGCGCTGGTGACCATTGACATGTGGACGGTAAACAAGCGCTATCTGAATGAAGAGAATTTTGATGCTGCCCGCAGAATAGAAGTTCCTTACACTGCCACCCAAGCTGATAAAGAGATTCTGGCTGACAAAACCCCTGATTTCAGAGTTTACAACCAGACTGTGAGTCCCTTTAACGATGCCAACACTTCTTATTTTCATAAATCGATTGGCGGTTACCACGGTGCCAAGTTACGGAGATACCAGGAGCTAGCCGATGCCCACATTTCCAGGGGCAACATGAAGGTGCTCAATATGCTCAACACCCGCTATTTTATTGTTCCCGATCAAAACAAAGCTCCGATGGCACGGCTCAATCCCGATGCGCTGGGCAATGCGTGGATTGTGGATAAATACCAGTTGGTCGACAATGCTGATGTGGAAATTTCTGCACTCAATGATTTCGATCCGGTAGCCGAAGCCATCATCGATCGCCAATATGTTGATGCGCTGAAAGGATATTCACCTGGCAGCGATTCGGCTGCGTCTATCCGGCTCACCAGCTATGCGCCCAACGAGCTGCACTATTCGTTTTTGTCGGCAAAGGATGAGCTTGTGGTTTTTTCAGAAATTTATTACGACAAAGGTTGGAATGTGTATGTAGATGGCGATCCGATGCCCTATCTGCGCGCCAACTATGTGCTGCGTGCCATGGTGGTGCCGGCCGGTCAACACGAGATTGTCTGGAAGTTTGAGCCTGCGGTGTATCATACAGGTGGTTTGGTAGCTGCAATCTTTTCTATAATAATTATGCTTGGATTTTTTGCAGCCCTCGGTAAGGAACTTTCGGGCAGGAATGAAAGTAAGAATAGTTAAAGTATGCAGCGCCGCGTCCTCATCATTACCTACTATTGGCCACCATCGGGTGGCGCTGGGGTGCAGCGCTGGTTGAAGTTTGCCAAATATCTGACCGAGTTTGGTTGGGAGCCGGTGATCTACACGCCCGAAAATCCCGAAGTGCCGGTGCTGGATGCTTCTCTTCTGAAAGATATCGATCCTGATGTTAAGGTGATCAAAACCAAGGTGTGGGAGCCTTATCAATATTATAAAAAACTGCTTCGGCTGGATAAAAATGAGGGCATCAGTTCCTCGTTTGTCAGCACAAGCAAAAAGCCAAAGCGTCTGGAAGGGCTGGCCGTATGGATTCGTGGCAACTTTTTTATTCCCGACGCACGGCGCTTTTGGATCAATCCATCCATAAAATATCTTACGCGATACTTGCGTGAAAATCCTGTAGATGCTATCGCTTCTACCGGGCCACCCCATTCGATGCATCTTATCGCGCACAAGCTGCAGCAAAAACTGGGAATTCCGTGGCTCGCTGATTTCAGAGACCCATGGACCAATATCGATTTTTATCACCAGCTCAAACTTACACGCGCTGCCGATCGGCGGCACCACCGGCTCGAAAAACTTGTGCTTACCAAAGCCGACGAAGTGGTGGTAATTTCCGATGGGATGAAAAAGGATTTCGAACGCATGGTCGAGCGTTCATATCGTGTGATTACAAATGGTTATGATACGGATGATCTGCCCGCTGAAAACCCTAAGCCGGATCATAAATTTTCGATAGCGCACATCGGCACCCTGGCGGAATCGCGCAATCCCGAAAACCTTTGGGGAATATTGGATGAGCTGGTACAGAAATATGAAACTTTTGCCGAAGTACTCAGGATAAAACTCATCGGTAAAGTTGATTATCATGTTAATGAATCGCTGCGTCGGCACGGGTTGGAGCCATACGTTGTAAGTTTGCCCTATCTTGATCACGATCAGGTGGTGGCGCAGCAGCAGCGTGCGCAGATGTTGTTGTTGCTCATCAATAACACGCCGAATGCTTCGATGATCCTCACCGGAAAACTCTTTGAATATATGGCTGCGCGCAGGCCAATTTTATGCATCGGTCCCACAGAGGGCGATGCTGCAAAGATTCTCCAGGAAACAGGCTGTGGTGAGACATTTGATTTTGAGGATCGCGATCATCTGAAAAAGCAGGTACTTACACTTTTCGATCGTTTCGTTCAAAATCAAAACCTTTGCACCCAGTCGGATATTTCAAAATATAGTCGCCGGGAGCTAACCGCAGAGCTTGCCAAAGTGCTGCAGGAGATGGTAACGGAGAAAGAATAGCAGCAGTAAGTTTTATCATATTTGCAGGCGTTTATTTCTGGGTGTGTAAGTACGGCGCCATCAACAAATATGGCCACGTGGCTGAGCGCACTAAACAAGGAAGTGTAACTTTGCTGCGGTAGGGTAATTCAAAATTTGTATCCCTAAAATGAATTAGTTTGGATTAAATAAAAATTATGTTGCACATTTATGACGTTTCTAACATCTGATGGGTATGAAAAATTTGGGAATAATTGTAGATAATGATTTCAACACTGATGTGCGTGTAAGAAGAGAAGTGGATATTTTAAAAAGATACGGATTGAAGATTAGTATCCTTTGTTTTGCTTTCGACAAAAAATCCTATCCTGAAGTTGATGGAGCAAAAATATGTAGAATTGAAATGAAGAAAAAAACAAAAGATATTTTGTTTTTTCTTTTTAACAGAATCCCGTTGTATGAGTTGATTTGGAAGAAAAAGATTAAAAGGTTTATTAATGAAAACTCAATTGACATTATCCATGTTCATGATTTGTACATGTCAAGGTCAGCCCATTTAGCTATTAAATCTCTAAAAAAAGAAATTCCTTTAATCCTGGATTTGCATGAAAACTTTCCCTTTGCAATTCAATCGTACAATTGGACGAAAGGAAGATTTAGAAATCTCATTGCCAATCCAAAGATTTGGCATAAAAAAGAAGTAAGATATTTAGGCTATGCGTCAAAACTGATTGTGTTGTCTGAGTCGTTCAAACAGGATTTATTACAACGATATGAGTTTTTAAATAGGGATGATATAATAGTCTTTCCTAATGTAATTGATTTGAGACAGTTTGAGAAATTTAAACCAAATTCCAAACTTGTAAAAAGTAACAATCTCACGCTAATGTATTTTGGCGGAGTCGCAGAAAGAAGGGGGATATTCGATACTTTGTCTGTTTTTGAGAAGGCATTAGATCGCGGTTTGAACGTTGAATTATTGATAATTGGGCCAGTAGATAAAGCAGATAAAAAAAGGTTCTTTCGAGAGATAAATCATGCAAGGCTCAAAGATAACATCAACTATATTCCTTGGATTGATTTATCCGATTTGGTTACCTATATGGATGTAAGTGATATTTTTTTATCTCCTTTGGTTAAAAATGAACAGCATGATTCTGGAGTAGCTAATAAAATATTTCAATACATGTATGGTGGTAAACCCATAATCGTTTCGAACTGCGAACCCCAAATGGAATTAGTACATTCATTTAACTGTGGCCTTTCATACTCTACAGAACAGGAGTATTTGGATTGTGTAATACGTTTGGTGGAAAATAAACAATTAAGAGAAACTCTTGGTAAAAATGGATTCACCAAGCTATATGAGGTCTATGATAATAAGGATTACGAAAACCTGCTTTTGAAGGTTTATGAAGATTTAGAACTCTCACCATCTAAAAGCTAACTGACTTAAACGAAAGTCAATGAATCAAATTTGAGGTAAGTAGTGAAGTATCTTTCTCATTTACTTGTGATCTAATGACGTTCACAGTAAACGAAATAATATCTCGGTGTAAAATGTCGCAACAATGGACGGATGCCCAATATGCCGGACGCACTTGTCCATTTTTCACTTTGCTTAATTTTCCAGCCGGCTTTGTTGAGCAGCATATCAAATTGTCGTGGTTCAAATTCGTGATAATGTCTATCATAGGGGTCATTTTTACTCCAATAAGCGTTAGAAAACCATAGTTTTAATGGAACTGAGATAAATAACTTTTTTGCTTTCATACATTCCAATAAGGGAAAAGGTGAAACCAGATGCTCTAATATTTCAAAGGCAGTAACAATGTCATACGTTTCATCTTTTACAATTTCATAATCTAAATCCAAATCGATATTCTCTTTTGTATTATGAATATTATAACCCTGGTTACTTAATAGATCACTTAAAGGATTTGGAGGTCCCAAATCTAAAATCTTGTCTGACAGTGCGACATGATCTTTCATGAAATTTAAAGTTTTTCGAAACCTTATTTGATGGGTTTTTGCATAGGTTCCCTGAAATTCAATTTTTTTCATATTTCATTGTACAGTTTAATTAATTCTTTAGAAAGAATTTCCCAGTGTAGGCTATTTTCTATTGCCTCTTTTCCATTTAAAGATAGCCTGTGATAAAGCTCCCTGTCGTGAAACAAGGAAATTATAGCATTTGTGAAAGATTGGACATCTCGATCCTGAAATACCAATCCGCACTCAAACTTCCTAACCAATTCTGCCTGTGCAGTAGAATTACTCACTACTATAGGTTTCCCAAATGCTAAATGTTGAAATATTTTATTAGCGTAGGTAGTGTCATGATGTAAATTTCTATGAATCGGACAAATTCCGACATCGCTTGATATTATGTAAGAAGGGAAAAGACTAAAATCCTTCCACCCAACGAAATCAACATACTCTTCAACCCCTAATTCCTTTACTTTATTTTTCAACAAATAATCCGTTTTACTTTGGCCAACGATCACTAATTTTATGTGAGGGATTTTATTGATCAAATCAGGCAATGATGATATGGCAGTTTCTAGTCCCCTTCTAAGTCCAGTATCACCAAGATACAGAATTGAATAGTTGTTTTTATACAGATCAACAATTTCGTTCTTAATCAATGGATTCAGATAGAAACCCTTTCGGACTGTATTTGGGACAACGTGTATTTTCTTCTCATCAATAGGGACAGAGTGTGAATAGTACTGTTTTGCCGCTTCTGTAACAACAATCAATTTGTCAGCACGCTCAATGTATTTATATTCGAATTTTTTCCATTTTTTAGGGCTGATTAATATTTTCCCAATAAGCGTGTTTACATGAGAATAATACTTCATGATTTCAGGTCTATTTTCATGCAAGTCAAGTACAATTGGGATGTCTAATCTTTTAGTAACCCAAAAAACACTACGTGCAACCTGAATATCATGGATGTGAAAAGCATCTATTTTATTTTTTACCGCAAAGGTTTTAATGAACTTAGCAACTTTGATATGGTAAAAAGGAAATGTGTATGCAAGAGCTGATAGTTTATAAATGACTTTGGAAACATTGTACCGACAAACTGTAATACCATTAATAATTTCTTGCTTTTGTTGATTGTTTGAATAATCAAAACAAAATAAAAATACATGATGCCCGCATTCAATCAATGATATGGCCTCGTTTTCAACCCTAGGATCTGGAGGAAACGAATTGTCCAGAATCATCCCGATATTCATAGTTTCTTTGTTGTTGATTGTGTAAAAGTATTAATAAGCCCTATTATTGTTTATCGAAACCGCCTAAACAGAATCTTTATCACCCCGTCAACCCTCCCATTCACATCCTCCGAAATCTTTAATAAATACACCGGCACTACAAACGAAATGGTGAGGAGGGTGCTGCGCACGATGATGTCGATGATGTAGTTGGGCAGCGCTGGCAGCAGTGTGCTCAGATACCAGGCTGCTACCGCTATCAGTGCCAGCCACAGGTGGCGGTAGCTCAGCGGCTGAAAGCCAAAGTGGTGGCGGATAAACCAGAATTTAACGCCGTTGAACAAAACCTTCGACAAAAACGAGGCGATGGCTGCGCCCACAATTCCGAAGATGGGGATCAGCAACAGGTTGGTGATGATGATCAGGGCGGCAAAAAACACAAGAAGATAAGTCTGCCAACGGTAGAGATGCGAAGTGACGATGATATGCGAACTCATGCCCATCACCACGTCGGCCAGGTTTGCAAGTCCGATAAATAAGATCACATATCGTCCTCCAACGAATTTGTCGCCCACCAGATGAAACACGTTCTCGATGTTGCCCCAGATGCCGATGAATAGCAGCAGCCCCATCACCGTAAGGGTAATGCTGCTGCGGGTGTAGATGTTGCTGATGGTGGCGCGGTCGTCGGCTTTCCAGGCTTCGGCTATCACCACCGAACCAATTTTACCCATGGTGCGCATCGGCACCAGGATGAGTGTGCCAAAGAAAAAGCTGATGGTGTAAACACCGGCCATGCTCAGGTCGTAAAACCTCTCGATCATGATCACGTCGATGCTCATCACCAGCACTCCCGAAAAGCTCGCCATGATGCCAAATACCGCCACGCTGATCATATTCTTTTTCAGCGTCTGATCCACGTATTTAAAGCCAGGCCGCAGATGAAGCTGCCCGCTCATGGACAGAGAAACGACAAACATTACCGATGGTGCTGCAAAGGCAAGTATGTAAAGCCAAACCAGTACGGTAAAATCCACCAACGAAAAATAGTAAAGTCCCACAACAACTATGATCAGAAGGCGCTGTGCAACCTCTTTATAGATGATCCCTTTTACGGCATTAAAAAGCACGCGGTAATAGGTGTCGAGCAGCCCGAAGAGCAGTGTGAAAAAGGTGAGTGGGACGACGGTATAAAAATATTGAACAAACAGCGACGAGTTTTCCTTTGCCTCGCCGATGATCCAGGGTTTCAACAGCACATAGCCCAATGATGAAACAATAAAACCAGCCAGCGCTACTACCAGCGCGATGCCCAGAAAACCTTTGTGCCCGCTGGCCGGATCTCTGAAAAAAGGAAATAGTTTCACCATCACCGTATTCATGCCCAAGCTGGCAAAAATTGCAATGATGGCCGAATAGGATACCAGCAGTCGCAGCAGCCCGATCTCTTCGGTTTCGAGTACACGCGTAAAAATAATAGCTGTGGTGAGAAATCCCAGACCCACGCCGATGTACGACCAGATGACCCCCGAAATGCTTTGCCGTTGTATTACGCCCACAGTGTTTTTGGTGTTAATTTTTTAAGATGATTTTTGCAATAAGCAATCGGAATCACACGCGGTGCAGCAGTTTACTCACAAAGCGCGAAATGTCGTACTCGCTGTTGAACACTTGATGCAGCTCATCGAAAATTGGGAAGTCAGCTGTAGGGATTTCGCGTTTTACCAACTCTTCATAAAATACGTTGCAGGCAATACGTCCTTCGAGCACCACCTTTTCGGAGATATAATCCGTAAAGAAACCTTTGCCGATGAGCAACCCCAGCGTTCGGTTGCGGCTCAGGTCGTTGAGCGAAGTCAGCGCAAAGTCGCCGATACCGCAATAGTTGAACAGCGTTTCTTCTCTGCCGCCAAAAAGCAGCAGGATGCGTCGCATCTCTTTGAAGGCTTTTGTAAAAATCATAAACTTCAGGTTGGGCGACTCAAATTGTGCGTCGACAACCCCGATGACGATGGCGTAAATATTTTTGAGGATGCTGAGCATTTCCGCCCCGCGGATGTCGGTAGAGTGATCGGTGTGGATGGTGGTTTGTGCAAAAAGGGTTTTGAGCTGCTGATACAGCGTCTCATTTTGGGTGCCGATGGTGAAAGCTGTTGGCTGGTTGTTGATGATTTCTCGCGCAAACGACGGCCCTTTCATCGTAGCCACCGGGTTGGGCAAATCTTCGGCAAGACATTCGACGATGGTGCGGTTTTCGTTGCCAAAGCCTTTGGCCAGGTTGATGAGCGCCGATTCGGGATGAATGGCATGGCTATGGATAAAATCTACCACGCTTATCGATGGGATGGCTATAAAAACCAATGCTTTTTGCTGTAAAAGTCCAAAATCCATCGAAGCTTTCAGACCCTCTTGCAGGCGGATGTTGGGGAAATAATTAACGTTAACATGCTGTGTGTTAATCTGCTCAACCACTGCCGCCTCAATCGAAAGCAGAGTTACGTCCACGTTTTCTTTGGTGGCCAGCACATTGCCCATCGCTGTAGCAATGGCTCCTCCTCCAATAAAAAATATCTTTTCAGTCATACTTTTTTGATAGGTTATTTATTTTATGAATGTTCCAGTGTCTCTACCTCGCTGGCCGGAGCAAGATCGTTCCTGGCCATCCTGATACTTGCGTTAAGCTCAAAGCCGATGAGCACGATGATGCTATTGAAATAAATCCACAACATAAAAACCAGTAACGTGCCTATCGATCCATAAAGTGCATTGTAGCGGTTGAAGTTCTCGATGTAGAAATTAAAGCCGTAGGTTGTTAATATCAGCAATATTGTGGTTAGTGTGGAGCCGGCCGAAAAAAAGTGGAACTCGCCCCGACGCGCGGGAGCAAAATAGTACAGGAATGAATTGGTAAACAAAAACAACGAAATGATGAGTACCCAGCGCAAAATCTGAATGGTGACGATGGTAAAAAAATCGGTGAGTATGCCTTCGTTCATCAGCCAACGGATGATGTAGCCGCCGATGATTGACAAAGAGATAAGAATGATGATCAACACCGAAATCACTACCAGCAAAAACAGCGATACGATTCGCTGCTTGAACCACGAGCGCGTTTCGATGGTATGGGCGGTGGAGTTGAAGCCTTCGATAATCGAAGCGATGCCATTGGTCGCAAAATACAACGCCAGGATAAAACCAATGGAGAGCAGGTCGCTGCGCGGGCGTGTGATGATTTCCGTGAGCGTGCTGCTCACGTGCCACCAGAGTGTAGCCGGAATTACTTCTTGCAAAGCGTTGAGTAGAGTAGGCTGAAAGCCCTGGATAGGTACAAAAGGAATGATGGTGAAAAAAAATAATATGGTCGGAAACAGTGCCAGGAAAAAGCTGTACGATACCGCCGAGGCGCGCATGGTAAGTTTGCCCTGGAAGAGTCCCTGAAAGAAAAATATTAAAACCGTGAAGAGTGGGATGCCGTCGAAGCCAGGCAGCACTATTTTTCGCAGTTGGCGTATGATAAAGGCTGCGCTGTTGCGCAAAAAGATTACCAGACGCTTGTCGCGTTTGCCGGAATCATGGGGATGACGTTTTAACGGATTCACTTTTTGTTATTGCTGATGATGCACCGCTTTCAGGCTCATATCGAGGCTTTTTATCTGATGTGTCAGTGCACCCGATGAGATAAAATCGACACCGGTTTCGGCATAGCTGCGAATGTTTTGTTCGGTGATGCGTCCGGAGGCTTCTGTCTCCAGTCGGCCATCAACAATACCGATGGCGCGCCGTAAATCTTCAGGCGTAAAGTTGTCGAGCATCACACGGTGTACGTTGCCGCTTTCCAGCACCTGTTGCAACTCGTCGAAGTTACGCACCTCAATTTCTATGTTCAGATTCATCTTTTTCTCCTCCATGTATTTGTGTGCCGCCTGGATGGCTTGTTGTATGCCGCCGGCAAAATCGACATGATTATCTTTTATTAAAATCATATCGTAAAGGCCGTAGCGGTGGTTGGTGCCGCCACCTGCTAACACGGCTTGCTTTTCGAGCTGCCGGAGCAGCGGTGTGGTTTTGCGAGTGTCGAGCAAGCGCGCGGACGTGCCGGCAATCAGATCGGCCATCTTACGGGTGGAAGTAGCAATACCGCTGAGACGTTGCATAAAGTTGAGCGCCAGCCGCTCTCCGGTGAGGATGGAACGACTGCTTCCCGAAAGGGTAAAAACAATGTCGCCCACCTTCACTCTGGTGCCGTCTTTCATCAAAGGTGTGAATTGCAGCGTGTGGTCAAGGATTTCAAAAACCCTTTGTGCCACCTCTATGCCGGCCACTACGCCATTGGCTTTGATGAGCAGTTGTGCCTCACCAGTGGCCGTTGCCGGGATTGTTGAAAGGGAGGTATGATCGCCACTTCCAATGTCTTCGGCGAGCGCTTGTTTAATCAGTTCATCTAAATTCATAACCTGAAAATATTTGCTGCAAAGGTAGCAAATCGATGGTTATTTGATTCCAGCCTAAAAAGTGGATGGTAACGAGGGAAAACCCCGGGGGTTGGACGAGGCTCCGATTCGTCCGGTCTATTTTTACAGGCTGTGCCTGGCGCACACTTTATTATTAAAAAAGAAAAGCAGGCAAATCCTGCAAAAATAAATGCAACTCAGGTAGAGCCTAAGTTGAACACAATCGTATTGAATAATGAAAGTAATGAAGGGCTTGTCGAAACCAGCGTAGTCGAAGGGACTACTAACTGTGGGCTGAGAACTGCCGGCTGAGATCATTTTTCTTCTTCAACCTGCAGTTGTTGTATCAGATCTATGCCGTCGCGCTTTTTGGTGAGAACATACAGGCGATAAGTTTTTTGTTGGGAGGTTTGCAGCACTCCGATCATATAGCTGGAGCCATCGTTGGAAGTGCCGTTGTGCTCGGTGGTAAAATTGCTGACAGGATTTTTTTCAAAGAACACTTTTACCAGCTGCTCCGCTTGCTTCTTGCTATAGGTGCCGTCGTTTGTAGGAAGCGTCAATGCAACGGTTGTATTAAAATGATTTGCCAACGCGGTGGCGTTTCCGCTGGTGAGTGCTGTAGTTATTTTCTGCATCGTTTCAGCATTCTGCGACATTGCAGGAGTGGGCCATAGCACGATCAGCAGCATCAGCAAAAGTGTGCCTGTAGAAATTATTTTTGTGGTGCTGGCTATGAAGCTTTTCATGATTTTTTGGTATTGTTGCAAAGATAAAAAATTTCGGAAATACAATTCTGTTTAATTAAGATGAAAATACGTTTTGTTCAGGTAGGAAAAACCTTTCAGGATTTTGTTGTTGCCGGATGCCAGAGCTACCGCAAGCGATTGATCAATTACCTGCCATACGAAGAGGTCGTGGTGCCTACATTGAAAAATGCCCGCGGGTTTAGTCCCGAGCAATTTAAAGCGCACGAAGGCGCGCAGATTCTTAAAAAGCTCGATTCGCGCGACTCTGTGGTGCTGCTCGACGAGCGCGGAGCTTCCTACACTTCCGAAGGCTTTGCCGATTTCCTGCAGCAGCAGATGAACAGCGGAATCAAAAATCTTTGCTTTGTCGTTGGCGGCGCCTATGGCTTTTCACCCGAAGTTTACAGCCGCGCTCAGGCACAAATCTCGCTTTCCCCCATGACGTTTTCCCACCAGCTCATCCGCCTGATTTTTCTCGAACAGCTCTACCGCGCCATGACCATCCTGCGCAACGAACCCTATCACAATGCGTGACAGTGCTGTTTTGGTTTACTTGTTTTCTTCCTGCTGTGTGGTCGTTTTTGTTGCTTTAATTACTACAAAACTTCCTTCACCGAAGCCCTCTCTGGGTTGTTCGATTTTTTCGCTATTATTTTTAAAAAGTGTTTGCCAATATTTTAGGTTTTTGAACCCGGCATGTTTTATCAATTTCGTTATTTCTTCTGTTGAGTGAAAATGAGCGTCTCTGTAGAAGAGATTCGTATTTTTTTCCTTTTCATATTTTTTACCTATCTCACTGTTTTGGTCGATAATGGCAAGAATCACTTCTCCTTGTGGTTTTAAAATTCGATAAACTTCTGAAAATGCTTTTGGTATGTTATTAAGGAAACAAACCGTTGTTACCATCAAAGCAAAATCGAACGAATTGCTGTCGACAGGAAGGTTTTCAGCAACAGCTCTTAGTACTTTAATCCCTTTTTTTTCTGCCATCCTTGCCATATTTTCGGATGGTTCCACTCCGTATTTTATATCGAGAACCTGGGCAAAACGCCCGGTCCCTACGCCAATTTCAATTCCTGTTTTTCCGGGTGAAATTGCTTGTTTAAGAGCTGATAATTCGGATTGATAAGGGATGCTATGCATTTCAAACCAATCATCATATTCCAAAGCATTTTCGTCAAAAACGCTAAAACTGCTTTTCATTGTTATTTATTATTGTGATACGTCATTGGCTTCTAACCACCCATCTCTCACTATTCATTTCTACTACTGCCCACTCATTGTATATCGCCTATTGGAGATTGCTGACTGAAGACTGCCTGCTGAGGCCTGCCTCCTTCCTCTATCTCATATCAATAATTTCATAATCGGGATATTGCGACTCGACGAAGGTAAAATCGCCGGATTTTAAGGCTACGTTGGGTTTGAAGCTGGTAAGAGTGTATGTGTAAACGCTGCCGTTGTAGTCGAAGATTTCGATGCGGTAGGGTTGCATCTCGCTGCGACGGACGTAAAGATTCACGTTTTTAAAATTTTCTTTTTTATTGGGTGTCAGCTCCAGCATATAGACATTTACGCCATTTATAGTCTCGGTTTTGGAGGCAAGTTTGGATTTGTAGTTTTTGCTGTAGTCGGTCAGCATTTTGGTAGGGGAGAAGGCCTCGTCGTTGTCGCCTACTTCATTTACCTGCACCTCTTCGGCATCTTTTATCACCGTCCAGATGGTTGTTCCGTCGGAGATGACGAGCTGCCCGGCAATGTCGAGACGGTATTTGTCGCCGCTCACCAGCGCGCTGCCGGAAGTGGTTTCGTTGATGTTGGCTTCAGGATTGTCCATCTGATAGGTAAAATCCATTTTTATCGATTCGTAGGCTTTGGTTTTGGTGGTAACCTCGTCGAGGATCTCGCTGGCTTGTTTGTCTTTGGATTGGGCATTTATTTGCGGGATGCCGAAAATGAGCAGCGCTATAGTTGCCAGAAGTACTTTTCTGATTGATGTCATGATTTTTAGATTTTTAATTTCGTGTGTCGAGATCTTTCAAAAACTGTTCCAACTCTATTTCCGTTTTAATAATTACTTCGCGGGCTTTGCTTCCTTCGAAATGCCCCACTATGCCGGCGGCTTCCAGTTGATCGATGATGCGACCGGCACGGTTATATCCGATCTTCATTTTGCGTTGTAGCAGCGATGTGGAGCCTTGCTGTGTTTGAACCAGAAGGATGGCAGCGTCTTCAAAGAGCGCGTCTTTCTGGTCGGGATCAAACTCGGTGATGCCTTCATCCTGTTCGTCGGCAAACTCTGGCAGGTTGTAGGCGCTGGGGTAGGCGCGCTGCGAACCGATGTATTCGGTGAGGCGGTCGATTTCCGGGGTGTCGATGAAGGCGCATTGCAGCCTGATGAGGTCGCTGCCGGTAGAGAGCAGCATGTCGCCGCGACCGATGAGCTGGTCGGCGCCGGGGCTGTCGAGGATGGTGCGTGAATCGATTTTGGAGATAACGCGGAACGCCAGGCGTGCAGGGAAGTTGGCTTTGATGCTTCCGGTTATAATATTTACCGAAGGCCTTTGTGTGGCGATGATCAGATGGATTCCTACGGCGCGTGCGAGTTGTGCCAGTCGCGTAAGCGGTATTTCTATCTCTCTGCCTGCAGTCATAATCAGGTCGGCAAATTCGTCGATTACCAGCACGATATAGGGCATAAAGTGGTGTCCTTCGATCGGGTTGAGCCGCCGTTGCAGAAACTTAACGTTGTATTCTTTTATGTTGCGCACTTGGGCGTCTTTGAGTAATTCGTAGCGCGTGTCCATCTCGATGCCGAGCGAATTGAGCGTGCGCACTACTTTGCGCGTGTCGGTGATAATGGCTTCCTCGGAGTCGGGCAGCTTGGCCAGAAAGTGGCGCTCAATTTTCGAGAAAAGCGTAAGCTCCACTTTCTTTGGGTCAACCATCACAAATTTAAGCTCCGCCGGATGTTTTTTGTAAAGCAGCGAAGCGATGATGGCGTTGAGGCCAACGGACTTTCCCTGCCCGGTGGCGCCGGCCATAAGGATGTGCGGCATGCGCGTGAGGTCGGCCACAAATACCTCATTGGAAACGGTTTTACCCATTCCAAAAGGCAGCTCATAAGTGGCATTCTGGAATTTTTCCGATGCCAGCACCGACTTCATCGAAACGATGTCGGGCTTTTGGTTGGGCACCTCAATGCCGATGGTTCCCTTGCCGGGGATGGGTGCGATGATGCGGATTCCCAGCGCCGACAAGCTCAGGGCGATGTCGTCTTCCAGGTTTTTTATTTTCGACACGCGGATGCCTGGCGCAGGCACTATTTCGTAAAGCGTCACCGTGGGTCCAATGGTTGCCTTTATTTTCTCAATTTCAATCTTGTACTGACTGAGTGTTTCGACGATGCGGTTTTTGTTGGCCTGCAGCTCGTCGTTTTGCACATTAACGTGTGTTGCTCCGTAGTCGCTTAGCAAGTCGAGTGGCGGAAATTTGTAGTGCGGCAAGTCCAGCCGTGGGTCGTAATCTGTTTCCAAACTACCTTTTGGCGGTTTGGGTGCCGGGGCTGGTAGCGGTGCCGGTTCGGGTGGCGTCACAGACTGCTCTGAGGGATTTTCGATGGTAAAGTCTACTTCTGGTGGGGGCAACTTGCGATTGGTTTCGCGTGCGGGCTTTTTATCAACTTTAAGTTCTACAGTGGCCGGATAGTCGGTGAGTGCAGGTTCCTGTTTGCGACGGGGAAAACCTTCGAGAAGTTTTTCGTTGTCGTCCTCAGGATCAACTGCATATTCCTCCACATTGTACTGACCGCCACGTGGCTCTTTTTTTCCGTTGGCTTTGGTCTTATCTTTTTTCTTATTGCCAAAAAGGCTAAAAGAAGTTTTTTTTGTTTTGAAAATTTTGAAAAATCCAGCTACAAGCAGAAACAGGATCATGACAAAGAACAGCAGCAATGCTGCCCCGGCAGTGCCCAGAAGCGAGTCGATCCATCCGTAGATGAAGAAGCCAAACACTCCGGCCAGGATGCCATCCATCACCGAAGGGACAGCAAAAGCAAATGCTGCCGAAAACCACAGCAGACCCAGCACACTGACTCTGAAAATTTTCCATAAAGGAATACCTGCCTTGGGCCATGCAAGCCGGATGCCTGCCGCAATGGTAAAAATAAGGATGAAAAATGCAGAAACGCCGAAGCTTTTTTTAATGAAGATATTGGAAAGGGCGGCGCCAATCTTGCCCATGATGTTGGCGGCATAGAGTGAGCGGTTGTTGAGGATTTCCCAAAAAGAACGGTTGAAGAGCTGATCGTCGGTTTGCCAGGTGCTCAGGTACGAAACGAAGCTGATGCCCAAAAACACAGAAATCACAATCAGCGTGAGTCCCATGATTTGCTGAAACAGCCGCTTGCGAAACAAATCGACAACAGGCTGAAAGGGATTGCTTAGCTTTAATGGTTTGTTGCTTGCTTTTTTCTTGCGCTTTGCGGGTGCAGGGGCTGACTTTAGTTTATTTGTTTTTGGCGGCATAGATTGTTACGACTCCTCTTTTTTTTGGATTGTGCAAAAGTAATATTTCGAAGCGGATAATTCCGGCAGAAAAGAAAAGGCGCAGGGCGCGAAGAGCAAAGCGCATGGCGCTGGGCGCGAAGGAGATTTAGAATTCAATTACACCACCTAAATAATTACTTGAATGTCCCGGATTCTTGATTTGAAATTATGCCCTGCCAACCTTGCGCAAAGCGGCATCGATGGTCAGCACCTGTGGAATTACCAGCCGGCTGTTGTCGTTATAAATGACATAATTGGCGGCCGCAACTTTTTTCTCTTCCGGCCACTGGTTTTTCATGCGCTGCAGCACCATTTCGCGGGATGCGTTGTCGCGCTTCATAACTCTTTGCAGGCGCAGCTTCTGTGGCGCCGTTACCACGATGAGTGTATCCAGATCGCCGGCACGTCCGGTTTCGGCAATGATGGCTGCCTCATAAAGTACATACGCTGACGATTGCTGCGAAGCCCATTTAGCGAAAGCGGCATGAACGGCAGGATGGATAATCTGATTGAGCAAATCGAGTTTTTCCGAATCCTTAAAAACGATCTCGGCCAGTGCTTTTCGGTCGAGGCTTTCGCCAACGATAAGATGTGCACCGAAGGTTTCGGCGATTTGTTGCAGAATTTCCGGCTGTTGCGTCAGTTGGCGGGAGCTGGCATCGGCATCAAAAACCGGCACGCCCAGCGTTCTGAAAATCTTTGCCACAATACTTTTGCCGCTGCCTATATTTCCGGTTAGACCTGCTTTGATCATCTTTATTTAAAAATTAAAAAATCCACTTCTTCTGGCTCCAGCCGCACCACACGGACAAACTGTGGTGATTCGGGCAGGTTGACAGATAGTTTCTGGCTTTCGCGGTTGCTGATTTGCGAAAGATCCACCGTGCTCTGGAACAACTCGCGGGTAACTTTCGAATAGTTGTCGAGCGACACCAGATAGCGGATGACGACCGTTTCCGGGAAGATTTTAATCCTGGATGGGGTGAGAGAATTTATCTTTTCGATGGGGATCTCTATTTCGGCTTCCGTAAACTTTTCAACCTTCAGATTTACCTGTACTTGTTGTGGCTCGATTTGCAACGTAGCCACATCGTTAGGTTTTTGGAGTTTTATCTTTTCGTTGATGGAAGCGCTCAGGTTGTCGAAATCGGTGGGTACCGTCTCTATTTTGGTGATGGCAGCAATATCATGTTTTAATCCGCTCACCTGCACCGAGTCGGGTTGGAGGACGAGGGTGTCGAGGCTGAAATACTGACTTTGGTAGTTTAGTTTGACATTTGATTTTACCGGGACTGTTTTTTCAACTCTGTTTTCAAAAACGAAGTTGAGCGTGTCGGGCGATATGTATTCAACATTGCCGCTCAGGTTGTACTGTTCCAGAAAGTCCTGAGACCAGCGGCTGGTATTGATGGTTGTTTCGAAGCTGTTGTCGGTACGGCGCAGGCGGTAGTCGGCCAGGCTGATGTTGAGAGGCTTTTTTCTTGCAAAATATTTAACCCACACCAGTACAAATCCCTGGTCGCGAATGCCGATGGTGAGCGTGGTATCGATGCGGCTGGTGAGTATTTTGCCTTCGGGGGTGCCTGTGTAGGTAATGGGGATGCGGATGCGGGTGCTGTTCACCTCGGCCAGCTTGATGAGCGACCAGATGAGCGACGAGATGATCAGGCAGATCACAAAGACGGTGGTTTTGTATTTGTAAGTGTCGCTCCTTTTTTCGGAGAAAAAACTAAAGATGCTCATGCCGGCAAAGTTTTACAGTTGCGCCATAACGGCGGACGGCAAAAATAGCGAATCCTTGATAACGATTAGTAAAGGAATGTTTGTTCAGCGAATATCGTTTTTCGATGTGGCAACTTGTTTTATCCTTGTTCAATTAATAAGAATCACTGTTGTCCGGCTAAAAGTTGTTAATCCGCTACGCGGAATTTGTGAAAATATTAAACCCTTACTCTACAATACTTTATCCCCGCCAGCTGGCGGGGAATTCGCCATAGGCGATTTAGTATTGTAGAATAAAAGTAACCCCCAAATCCTCGATACCTCGTAGAGGTTTAACAAATAATGGATTTCAAACATTTACAAATTATTTAACCGGACACCAGTAAGTAAGAATCTATAAAGTCTTGATCATTGAAACTACTCCAAAAGTAATTTTGAGTAAACTTTTAAAAGAAAAATTATGAAAAATCTTGTGATTGAAAATAAAGGTGATCAAGTGATTTTAAAAATAAACAGAAAAGGATTTGATGAGAATTGTTTGCTATCGTTACTTAAAAGGCTTCAGATTGAGAAGCTTGCCCAGAAGTCGGAGTTCGGTTCTTATATTTTAGATATTGCCGACCAGATCAACCAGGATTGGTGGGATAAAAATGGCAAAGATTTTCTAAGAGGAGTATAGTATTTATCTTCACCCAATTAAGCCAATCCTTTATGGTAATTTCCCCACAAAAAATTGCAAGCGAAGCTCCTGTCCGAAATCACTTTTAAAGCGGTAAAGTTCCTCTCCGTCCATCGAATAAAAAACAATACTTCCGGCAATTCCTACCTGGTCGGGGGCGCTGTTGTAGTTCCACCAATGTACCGAAATGCCATCTTCCAAATCATCGGTAAAGGCAAACTCCCATGCTCCTTTTTCCAGGTGCTGTTCGAAGCGATAGGTGGTGTCATCTTTAAAATCTTCTACAAAAAATACGCATTCGCCGAGCATATTGGTAAAACTCATTCGGTTTTCCAGCGGCCTGCCCAGATTATTTGTTTTCAATTCCACAACAAACCTTTCGGGGATTTCCATAGGGATTTCGATGTTTGTTGCTAAATAATTGTTCAGGTCATTTTCATCCGTCACGCCGTTTGGTTTGCTTATTTCGACTATAAAAATAGGGTCTTCTTTAATTCCGGTCCAGTCGGGGAGGGGAAGATAAACCTCTTCAGTTTCCAAAAAGCTAAGATTCCCGTGCCATCGGTAAACAGATTTCCGTCCGTTTTTCAATCCGTAGGTAAAAAACAAATTTTTCAAGGGGTACGCTCCTGAGTTTTTAATGATGACGCGCGGAAGGTCGAGCGATGGGTTGTAGCGGCTATATTCGTCTTTGTCGGTAGGATTGATAATATCAACGATGGATGCATCATTGTTGGCATTTGAAGCGCCGAAGCTAAACATCTGATGCGACATGCGGAAGTGTCCATCCCGTTCTCCGTTATCAGCATAATATTCGATACCGTAGTCGAAACCGATGGTGTCGCCGGGCGTAACTTTTGGTGTTAGTTCAAATTCATATTCGTCAACCTTGGTGCCGGGACACCAGCCGGCACGGTTGAAAGGCCAGGTGCCGCCTTGCGGATAAATGGGGTTGTTGCCACAATCTTTCCACACATTCCACCTAAAAAGCGCATCATCATTAATATAATACGTGTGTGTTTTGCTATCCCATTCGCAGCAATTGTGTGGCCCTGCATGTCCATGTCCCGAAATGCGTGCCTTTAGGCGAAAGCCCTTTGCGTTTTTGTCGAGCACGAGTTGCGTCTTGCTCAGCACACTGTCGTCGGCCAGTTGGCCGTAGGTATATTCTCCGTAAGGATAAATATTTTGCACGCTGAGCACATCCCTTTCCGGCAACCCTTCGATAAACAGAAACTTCAGGTCGAGCAGCTCCTGATTATTGCCGGTCACAATGTCCAGCGTTCCCTGCAGCAAGGGTGCGTAATCGGTGACATCATAGGTCCATTGCCATCCATTTTCGCCACCCATCTCCAGGCGTTTTCCGTAAGGTGTAACAAAACTTCCGATGCTAAAAATTTCGGTGGTATCGCCTTTTGGGATTTTTAAATAGGTATCCCAGATGTAATCCCATTCACCACACATATATTTATCGGCTTTGGTGGCGCTGTCGCATTTGAGCCACTGCACCATAATAATTTTACCCCATCGGTTGTCACCTTTCGGGAATATAACTGTTTTGTGATAGCTCGCCTGCCACCCTTCCGGGCTTGGGTCGTCGAAACTCACGGCGTGAACTACCACGGTGTCACCCGGGTAGTCGAAAGCCAATACCGGGATGCTGATGCAAATGGCTAAAGAAAAGATGATGATTTTTAATCTGTTCATTTGTTAAATAGTTTTTTGCAAAGTTAGTTTTTAGACTTTGAGTCGTCACTATTGTCCGATAAATATGATTTTCCTCCCCAATCCCTAATGTTGCGTGTCATTTCGATCCGCCAACTGGTCGGAGAGAAATCTGCTGGAGTTCATCCGATTACAAAAACTTGTTATTAGTATCCGCCAACCGATGGAGAAGAATTTATTTTAATAAGGATTTTCTTTACCGGACAACTATGAAACGAATCAAAGGAAAAAGTAAATTTGCCTTTTGATAAAAAACAAGACCACGAATGCTTAAACCCAGGAAAGAACCCCAACAGCTAAAATCGGAATTGCACCCACGCAACAAGCACCGGCAACGCTACGACTTTGATCTTTTAAAGACAACTTCGCCCGAGCTGGCCAGGTTTGTGCGCCCCAACGATTATGGCGACGAATCCATCGACTTCTTTAATCCAAAGGCCGTGAAAGCACTCAATGTGGCGCTGCTCAAGCACTATTACAAAATTGATTTCTGGGATGTCCCCGAAAACTATTTAAGCCCGCCCATCCCCGGAAGGGCTGATTATGTCCACTATGCGGCGGATATTTTGAGTAAATCAAATACGGACAAAATCCCCGTCGGGAAACAGATTAAATGCTTGGATGTGGGCGTGGGCGCAAGTTGCATTTATCCCATTATTGGCCACCACGAATACGGCTGGAGCTTTGTCGGCAGTGACATTGATCCGCTCGCCATCAAATCGGCAGAGGGCATTATCGCTGCAAATCCCAGCCTGAAAGCCGCAGTAGAGCTTAGATTACAGACCAGGCCCAAAGATATTTTTAAAGGAATCATTAAAAACGACGAAAGGTTTGATCTGACCATTTGCAACCCTCCTTTTCACAGCTCCGCCGAAGAAGCCCAAAAAGCCACGCAACGCAAAATCAAAAATTTAAGGCAAAAGCACGCCGCCACTCCGGTCAGGAATTTTGGTGGCCAAAGCACCGAACTTTGGTGCGAAGGCGGTGAAGGCAAATTTGTTACCGACATGATTTTTCAAAGCAAGGATTTCGCCACTTCCTGCCTGTGGTTTACCTCGTTGGTGTCGAAAGAGTCCAACCTGGAAAGTATTTACAATGTACTGAAACTGGTGAAAGCCACCGCCATAAAACCCATCGATATGGGACAGGGCAACAAAAAGAGCCGCATTGTAGCCTGGACATTCCTGCAGAAATCGGAGCGCGATGAATGGGTAAAAGGGTGGAGCTAAAACAATTCTTAATGTAGATTGTCTGAATCTAAAGACACTTTATTTTTAGTTTACGTAAACTTAAAAACGAAAGAAGCGAATAAAGAGGAGCCAGCAATCTTTATCAAAAATGATTTTCAATTAATATATGACGGACAGATTTATGTGGGAATAGATTCTGTGGCAACCGATTAAAAAAAGATCATAAAATTGCACTTAAACTTTCCTGTATTCTTTGGGCGAGACCCCAACTCTTCGCTTAAAATATTTTCCAAAAAATGACTGCGAGAGAAAATTTAGCTCATCCCCGATTTGCTGAACAGTCATGTTGGTAGAGCGCAATAGGGCTTTGGCTTCCAGAATTACAAAATCATTAATCCATTGGCTTGCCGATTTTTCGCTGTTTTGTTTCACAACTTTCGATAAATATTTTGGGGTAAGGCACAATTTATCTGCATAAAATTCCACACCTCTTTCACTCTTAAAATTTTGTTTTACTAAATCTAAAAACCGCTTCATTAATAAATCCTGTTTCGACTGGTTTTCTGAATCTGTCATTTTCTGGAAATGATAACTTGAACTATAAAAAAAAGCTTGTAACAAGTGCTTTATAATCTCCATCCGATGAGGAGTATTTTCCATTTGAACAGTCTTTTTAAACATGAAATAATAATCCGTCATCGAAATTAATTCTGCTGCTGTCAAGGGTATCCATGAATTATCCTGAATGGAACGGAACAAAGGAAACCGTTCGTGAATGTTTAGCAATAAATCATTTGTGAATTGTTTTGACATTATAATGAAGTCTCCTTTAAAATTGGCGCTTATGTATTCATATTGTAAAATCTGATCTGGCAATACGATAAAAAGACCGGGAGCTTCAGATGAATAACTTTTTAAATTCACTTTCCCTTTCATTTTCCCCTGGGTGCAAATTATAATTGTTGTTGCATCCATTTTGAACGGAATATCAAATTCATGTTCCTTAACCCAAAAGTAGCGCTTGCTTTTTGAATTTTCGTTGCCAAGCAGAATGAAATCTTGTCCGATTGAATCTGCTTTTACATTTTCGAGTTCGGTACGCCAGTTTAAATAGGAGATTGTATTTTTCATTTTTTGTCAAAAATAGGTCGAATAGTCGGTGAAAATACACAAAGAGCGATGAATAGGCCAAAATTATGGCACTAATGACCTTTTAGTGCCAACACACTCCAGTAATTTTGCCCACTTGTTAAATATGTGGTTCTGGAAAACGAATTAGTTAAATAAAAAATAGTTATGAAAAAAGTTCTTTTAGGGTGTATCGTCCTAATCTCAATGGTCGGTTGTGAACAGAAAAAGGAAGTGTCGGGTAAAAATCGGGAAGAGTCTTCAGTGGGAGTTAAAATCGAAAAAGTAAAGCTTGCCACCGAAAAAGTGAAATTGATTTACAGTGGTACCGTTGAGGCTTTTCAAACCATACCGCTCACTTTTCAGGGAATGGGGACAGTTGAGAAAGTGCTGGTTGAGGAAGGCGATAATGTAAAAAAAGGCCAGTTGCTTGCCACCCTGGATGCAGCTGATATGGAAAATTCATACAAAGTAGTTGAGACGATGCATGCGCAAGCTAAGGATGCTTACGATCGGATGAAGCAAGTTTACGACAAAGGCAGCCTGCCTGAGATAAAATGGGTGGAAATGGCATCGAATCTGGAACAAGCCAAAGTGCAGCTCGATTTGGCAAAAAGCAGACTTAGGAAATGCAATTTGTTTGCGCCCGACAATGGTACCATCGGCATTAGGAATGTTGAGCCAGGGCAGTCGTCGGCAGCCGGCATGCCACCTTTTATTTTGATGAAAATCGAAAAGGTTCTAATTAATTTTTCGGTTCCTGAGAATGAAATCGAAAAAATTAAAAAAGGCAAAACAGCTATAGTGCGAGTTTCTGCGCTTGGAAATAGGAGCTTTGAAGGCGTTATTAGTCATGTTGGAATTGTGGCCAATCCTTACGCGAGAACCTATATGGCAAAAGCAACCGTTCAAAATGCCGATAGAGCCATCAAGCCCGGAATGGTATGCGATGTGACTTTTGAAAATGAAATGGATGAAGCACAGGTAGTGATTCCTTATACAGCGGTGACAACCGATGACCATGGGAATACCTTTGTCTATACGGTGTCGCCAAAAGATAACAGGGTAAAGAAACAAATCATAAAAGTTGGTTCCTATCAGAAGGGTGGCTTAACCGTGCTTAGTGGCCTTGTAGTTGACCAGATGATAGTTGTTGAAGGAAAAGAAAAAGTAGCTGATAATACCCAAATAAGTTTATAAGAATGACCTACAAAAAAGAAGGTTTTATAGGGGCCGCGATGCGGAACCACACCATTGTAATTTTGATTACCGTGCTTTTGATTATAGGTGGTATTTTCGCTCTTAAAGATATGCCGCGCAATGAATTTCCCGTTTTTACCATCCGGCAGGGATTGGTGGTAGGGATCTATCCGGGCGCCACTTCTGCCGAAGTAGAAGCCCAGCTTACAACGGAAGTTGAGAATTACATCTACGGATTTAAAGAGGTGAATAAATTCAAAACGTATTCTTATTCGAAAGAGGGAATGATGTATATGTTTGTGGAATTGAACGATGATGTAGAGAATGCGGACCAGTTTTGGTCGAAGTTGAAGCACGGATTAAATGACTTTAAAAAAACTTTACCGTCAGGAGTTTATGCCTTAATGGTGAATTCGGATTTCGGCGACACTTCAGCCTTGCTGATTACTTTGTCGTCGGACACCAAAAGCTATAAGGAGTTAGAAAAGGAGCTTAAAAAACTGGAAGCTGAGTGTCGTAAAATTCCCGCCACTTCAAAGATTAAACATTTTGGACTTCAACACGAGAAGATATTTGTGAATGTAAATCCTGAGCTACTAAAAGAGTACAGGATTAATTCGCTGACTTTGATGGGCAACTATAGGATGAACGGCGGTGTAAATTATGCTGGCGAATTAAAAGATGGAAATTATGACCTGGCTGTTCATCTGCCGCCAAATTATGAATCGGAAAAGGATTTGGCCAACCAAATTGTGTATTCCGACCCAAGTGGAAATATCATACGCCTGAAAGATGTGGCAACTATTGAGCGTCGCTATGATGAGCCAAAGAGTTATCTCAGGCAAAATGGTAAAAAAACCATCCTCCTGTCGCTCGAAATGCAAACCGGAAACAACATTGTGCAGTATGGGAAGGATGTTGACAAAGCTATTGCCAGTTTTCAGAAAAATTCTTTTGAGGATATAGAAGTTGCCAAAATTTCGGAATTGCCTAAATATGTGGATGAGTCGATATCAAATTTCATGTTAGAGTTCCTGATGGCAATTATCGCCGTTATCCTGGTTACCATTATATTGCTGCCGTTCAGGGTTGCCTCTGTAGCCGGAATTACGGTGCCTATTTCCGTATTGATTACCCTGGGTATCCTCTATTTTATCGGGGTTGAACTACATACCGTTTCTTTGGCCGGATTAATTCTCGTTCTCGGAATGATTGTGGACAATTCCATTGTGATAATAGATAATCATATCGAGAAACTCGACCACAATATTTCTCCCTGGCAAGCAGCCATTCAGAGTGCTAAAGAATTGCTGATACCGGTAGTTACAGCAACATTGGCTATTATGGCAGCCAATATTCCTTTGGGATTTATGATTCCGGGAGGTGCCGGTGAGTTTATGAAGACCTTGCCCATTGTAATTTCCGTTGCCCTCATTGTTTCGGTGCTTGTAGCCGTATTGTTGGTTCCCTATTTGAATTTCGTATTCATAAAAAAAGGGTTGACTTCTACAAAGAAGAAAAAAGGAAAGTCCTTCCTGGACAGGCTCCAGGGCTGGTTTGATTCTTCACTTGAAGCAGCCTTCAAAAGGCCAAAATGGGTGGTTGGCATCGGAGCTTTATTTGTTGGTTTTGCCGTCTTTTTATTTATGAATCTTGACCAACAACTGTTTCCCGAAATGGAAAGAAACCAGTTTGCGGTTGAAATTATATTGCCCATTGGTGCATCTCTCGAAAATACCGCGCAAGTGGTTGATAGTCTTGAACAGGTTTTATTAAGCGATAATCGTGTGGTTAACGTAGCCAGTTTTATTGGCACCACTTCTCCCCGCTTTCACACCATGTATGCGCCCGGCATGCCTGCGCCCAATGTGGGTCAGCTGCTTATCAACACCGTATCAAACAAAGCTACCCGCGAAATCGTAAACGATTATGAGGAAAAGTATTCCCACGCTTTTGCCAATGCTCATGTTAAATGGAAGATACTTTCCCTGCAACCTACCAAAGCGCCGGTTGAGGTGCTGATTTCATCAGATTCCATCGGAGATATACGCGCTGTTGAGCGGCAGGTTCTCGAAATAATCGCAACCGCGAAGAATGTGGGTTGGGTGCGTGACGATTGGCAGGAAAAGCGCCAGAGCGTAAAAGTAAATCTCGACCGCGACAGGGCTAATCGGCTGGGTTATTCGAAACAACAAGTTGCAAATTCCCTGGCTATGGGGCTAAAAGGCATGACGCTTACTACCTTGTGGGAAGGTGATTACCCGGTGGACGTCGAGCTTTTGCAGGAAACCAGCGGAGCTAGAAATCTAAATACGCTAAGCGACCAGTATATAAGCTCACAAACCGGAATGGCTACATTGCCACTGCGTTCTATTGCGAGCTTTACGCCCGAATGGACCGAAGGCAATATCGTGCGCCGGAATGGGATTAGAACGCTTACTATTTTAGTTGACAATGCCCGGGGAGTTGTGGCATCTTCCATTTTTAATGAGATTCAGCCGCAGATTGATGCTTTGGAATTACCGGAAGGAACGACCATTACGCATGGTGGTGATCATGCAGAAATGTCGCGGACTTTTATCCCCATGGGATATGCTTTGGGGCTGAGTATTATTCTGATATTCATCATTATTTTGTTCCAGTTTAAAAAGATTAGGCTTTCGCTGATCATTATGGCCACCATGCTTCTGGCGCTTCCCGGAACGGCAATCGGCATGCACCTAATGGGTTATCCGTTTGGCACAACAGCTTTTATTGGAATTATAAGCCTTTGCGGGATGGTGGTTCGTAATGGCATTATTCTAATTGATTATGCCAGGGAATTAAAGGATAAAAGGAACATGCCTATTTATGAGGCGGCACTGGCAGCCGGCAAACGCAGGATGCGGCCGATTTTCCTTACTTCTGCAGCAGCATCGGCAGGCGTGGTTCCGATGATTTTGAGCCGTTCACCACTGTGGGGTCCCGTTGGAACGGTTATTTGTTTCGGGTTGTTAATCTCAATGGTACTAACGCTTTACATTTTACCTGTTCTTTATATGCTCACCTATCCCGAAGGGAAAAAAGTTAAAAATGGATTTTGGAGTGTACCTCCTAAACCGGTGCTTATCGCGCTGGTGATTGGTTTCTCTTTGTTTTCGCTGAACGGAAATGCACAAACCCTAAGCCTGGATTCCTGCAAACAGTTGGCCATCGAAAACAACAGAAAGATTGCCGACGCACAGTACAATGTGCTTGCGTCGCAGGAAGTGAGCAAAGCTGCTTTTACAAATTATTTCCCAAAAATTAGCGCGAATTTAATGGCAATGCGTTCTGTCGATTATCTGCTTAGCATAGAAACGCCTGAGATCAGACTGCCGGTTTCGGATATTGAAGGGACTTTGCTGGAAAACGGGCAGCAATTTGCCTACCTGCCACCCATGGAAATAAGTATGATCGACAAAGTTAATCTGGCTGGTTTAACGGCTATTATTCCCGTTTATATGGGCGGACAAATCAGGAATGGGAATAAATTAGCAAAAGTTGGCGTAGAAGTAAGTCAGTTGCAAAAAGAGATGACAACCACTGATGTTCTTATCAAAACAGAAGAGTTGTACTGGTCGGTTATTGGACTAAAAGAAAAGCTGAATACATTAGGCGGTTATGTGTCGCTGCTGGATACGCTCCTGCGGGATGTTAATAATTTTTATGAGGCCGGATTGACGCAGCGGAACGATGTGTTGAAAGTTCAGCTACGTCAGAATGAATTGCAGATGAATCGCTTAAAGTTGGTGAACGGACTTGATTTAAGCAAGAAACTTCTGTGTCAACACATTGGAATCGAATGTGATTCATTGCTCACCCTAACCGACGAACCGAATATTTCTGAAGGAACTGCCGGTTCGGCAAATGTTAGCGAATTATTGTATTCAAGAACCGAATATCAATTAACAGACATTGCCATTAAGGCGGAAAAACTTCAGATGAAAATGACAAGAGGCGAATCTTTACCCCAACTGGCGTTGGGTGGTTCCGTGTTTTATGCCGAAATCGACAAATTAGACCTGGACAACACCATAGGATTGGCCAGTTTAAGTATTCCTATTACTGACTGGTGGGGAGCTTCGCATAAAATAAAAGAGCATCGTTTTAAAATTGAACAGGCACGCAACAAACAAAGTGAAGCGTATGAGTTACTCACCCTTCAATTTGAAAATGCCCGCAATGTACTTCAGCAAAATCTCGATGAGGTAAAATTGGCTCTTGCAGCGCTTGGCCAGGCTCAGGAAAACCTGAAGATAACACAGGATAATTACCAGGCCGGAATTATCGGCATCTCCGATTTGTTGGAAGCCCAAGCGATGGCCCAATCCACAAAAGACAAATTAACCAACTCGAAGTGTAATGCTGAAATTGCAAAAGCAAAATACCTGCAGGCAATTGGGAAGTATGAAAACTAAATGGGTTCAGAAAGCAAAAATTATCTCTGCTTTACGGGGAGGATTGCAAGCTTATCCGCAATAACGATTTTAAGCTGAAGGAAGTTTTGGAGGCTGATTCTCACAATTGGTAAGAAGCAAAGCTAAATCCTTGCAGTTTTTGTAAAGGGGTCGAATTCGACTCCATATTAACCTTTCGCAGTAGTCTTTTCTGTTAATGTCCAAAACTCAAAAATAATCTGTGTCACCGGCGGCAGGCTGATGACACAAAGTTGCCGGCTTACTTTTAAATCCTGCTGAAAGGCTGGTCTGGTAGCGGCGAGGCAGAAAATTATAGAACGGGGAAATGCCCTTCTCAATCAAAAAGTTTGTTAATTTTGGCTTTTAAAAAAAAGTTTAGGTAAATGAAAAAGACTGCCATCAATTTGACTGTTGAATCGTACCACAGAAAACCGATGGCCTGCTTGTTTTTTGGGAAGGAATATATGATCACCGACGAAGTGAAAAGCCTGCCTGGAAACCATGCACGAACGTTAATATTAATTTAAAAAGCGAATCTCATAAGAAAAATAAAATGATACCATCAAGAAACGATATTGACAATGCACTTAAATCAAGTGAATGGGATTTTGGGAATGAAGTTCTTTACGAATTGTGCAAAAAGAATTTTGAACACAAAGAAAATGGTAAAATCATAGCAAAAGTATGGTTAATTGGTCGATCGTATGCTGCCGCAATAGAAAGAAGAAAAAATAAAACTGATACAAATGATGACTTTTACATAAGCAAAGTTGCACCGCTTTTTAAAAACTCGGACATTGACAGTTTGTTAGCATCAATAAATCGTGGAATAGAAATAACCACTGAAAACCTACAAGACATTCTTTCTGTTCACAAGTATTTAGTGGAAGAAATAAAAAAAATTACAGAAAATGAAAAGCGTTCTTTTTGTTCGAAATATCTACATTTTCATATCCCTGAATTATTTTTCATTTATGATAGTCGTGTGGTAGCAGGGCTAAAAAAATACTCAAGTAGAGTTCCAAAAGAATTTTTGTATCTAACAAAGTCTGAAAACGTGGATAGCGAATATGCCAAATTCTTTGTAAAATCCTTTGTGCTAAAAAAGCAAATTGAAAAAGAATATAATTTGAAATTAACGAACAGGCAATTTGATAACCTACTGATATCATGAAAAAATTAAAACCAGTCGAAAAAGACGAGGAAGGTAATATCACCTACAATCTGCACGCAACAGCAGCTGACGTGGATTGGATGCAGGCTGGCAGGTTGAGGCGGAGGGCAGAGGCCGGGGATAAAGCGGCGGCAAAGGAGCTGGAGGAAATGGAAAACACGCCAATGGTGGAGTTTACCGATGAAGAAATGGAGGCAATACGCCTATCAGTAGAAATGAAAAAAGCAGAGGAGCATTATGCTGATAAAATTAAATCTGTTCTTTTTGGCGTTGCAGTTGGCGATGCGCTTGGCGTTCCTGTTGAGTTTAAGAGTCGGCAAACCATTCGTAAAAACTCTGTAACCGACATGCGTGGTCATGGTACTTATAACCAACCGCCAGGCACCTGGTCCGACGATAGCTCCTTAACTTTTTGCCTTGCCGAGGCAATGACAAGCAATTTTGATTTGAATACAATTGGGAAAAACTTTGTGAAATGGGCGAGCGAAAACTTCTGGACACCACGGGGAGATGTTTTTGATATCGGAATAACCACACGAGAGGCAATCGACCGGCTGGCCAAAGGAGTGCAACCGGATTTAGCTGGAGGTTTTGATGTTGCGTCAAACGGCAACGGCTCTCTGATGCGAATTTTACCCTTGCTGTTTCACATCGTGGATAAGCCAATCGACGAGCGATATGAGATTACAAAACAAGTTTCGTCGATTACTCACGGGCATATTCGCTCGGTAATTGCCTGTTTCTACTACCTTGAATTTGCCCGGCAAATTTTTTTAGGACGGGACAAATTTGAAATTTATAAGAACCTGCAAACGGAAATCACAAGCTATTTATCTGGCCTTTCCATCGATCCGACAGAGATTGCGTTGTTTGCGCGATTGCTTGAGCAAGACATTTACGAACAGAAAGAAGAAAGTATTTCGAGTGGCGGTTATGTATTGCATACCCTCGAAGCAAGTATATGGTGCCTTTTGACAACTGAAAATTACAAAGACGCAGTTCTGAAAGCGGTAAACCTGGGCGACGACACCGACACCACCGGAGCAGTTACCGGCGGACTTGCAGCTCTGCTTTATGGATTCGACAACATACCCGAAAAATGGATAAAACAAATAGCAAGGCATCACGATATCGAAGACCTGGCCGCACGACTTGGAGATAAGATTGCCAGCCGCTAACGGACAAATTAAAAAGTTGAGGGAAGTGTCCTTTAAATCAAAAAGGATGTTAATTTTGGCTTCTAAAATTATAGCAATGAAAAAAGTAATTTTCACGAGCATAATCCTACTTCTTTTTGCCACGTCGGTGAAATCTCAAGTTAGGATAAAGATGCAAAAGGAAGGTGGCGTCTACACAACTCCCTGTACAATTAATGGCTTAAGGCTGCGCTTTATTTTTGACACCGGTGCCAGTACCGTTTCAATATCCTTGTCTGAGGCTAATTTCATGCTTAAAAATGGCTACATGGATGAAAGTGATTTGCATGGTTCATCCTATTCACAAATAGCAAATGGCGATATTGTAGAAAACACCACGGTAATCTTAAGAGAGCTTGAGATAGGAGGGATCATAATTCGCAATGTTGAAGCTGCGATTATGCATGAACTTTCAGCGCCACTTTTGTTAGGCCAATCTGCCATTGAAAAATTAGGGAGAATTCAAATTGAAGATGATAACCTAATAATATTCAACTTTAATTCTCCATCAACTGAAAATGCCTGTGTCAAAGCCAAAGAGATGGTGGATAAAGCTCAACAATACTATTTTGATGGATTAAAAAATTTATCTGCTGATACATATCAAAATGCGTATGATTTATGCCCGGATGCACTGGATTGTTTTTCGCTATATTTAATGGGATCAGCATATTATTCGAGTAATAATTATTCTTCAGCCATAACATTTTTAAAAAAAGCATCAAATTGTGAAACTAAAAATAAAACTTTATACTATATCTATATCAAATTAGCAGACGCCTATCGGGAATTGGGAGATTATGAAAACGCTATTTTAAATACGCAAAGGGCGCTTACTTACGCTAAAGAAAATAAGTATATTTCCTCATGCTATTTCTATTTAGGTTTTATTAATAGCGATCTTAAAAATTATTACAAGGCTGTTGAGTACTACGAAAAAAGTGTTGATTATTATTTGAAACATTTATCAACAAATGTTAATGAAGTTATGAAGGGTAAAGTTAAAAATGCGATGTTGGGTGAGAGCTATTGGAATATTGCTTTCCAATATCACAAGCTTGGTCAGGAAACAAAATCAGATAACTTCGCTATTAAATCTGCATTATGTGGTTACGAAAGTGCTATTGATCGTTGTAAAAAGTTTGGAATAAGATATGAATTGTACATTGAATAGTTTGTGAATTCTAAGAAAAGATACTTCAATCAGATGAGAAACACGGCAATCATACGAGCTAACGATACCCAACAAAGCAATCTGATGGTTAGCCTTTTTTTTGAGAAGGATTACAAGCTATACATGATTGTTACACGGCAAGATTAGAAACGCAACAAAATTATGAGTGATTTTACCAAAATATTGATGGGAAATAGCAAGCCAATTGAAATGAAAGGTAGGCTATTTATTCATGGTATTGATTCAAGAGTTGAAGCAAGTCTTGAGTTTATTCGAACTAAATATGAAAACATTGTTGAATTAGAACTTGCGATTGAATACATGGAATTTCACTCCGAAACAATTAAAGCAGATTTTAATCAATTAGTAAAATTGGGATATTATCCATCAAATGAAACAGAAATGGAACTTGACCATTCCATAAAACATGCATTGATTGGGTCATATAAATCGGCGTTTTCTGATTTAAGAAGAGGTTTAGAATTAACAGTTACTTCTATTTATTTATTATCTGAGGAAGTTGATAGGCAGAAAGCTGATGATTGGATTAATTCGTTTGAAAACACGCCAAGATTTTCAGCTGTTCTGCATAAACTTATTAAAAATGGATACTATAAAATCATAAATGATAAATATGAATGGAAAAGTAATCTTCAAGAATTGTACTGGTCATTATCTAATTTTAGCCACAATAAAGGACGAGTAAAAGGATACATGGAATTAAACAATCCAAGTTTTTTCACCGCAGGAACATCTTTACCAACAATAAAAAATGATACACTAGCATTATTCTGTAATTGTTACATAAATACGGTTAAAGAGGTAGTTACCTTACAATCCCTACATAATCCAGTGATTTTGTTTGGGGTTCCAATAGAAAAGAAGTTTGGATCAGAAGGTATAATGTCTGGATATTTGAATGACGGACAATCTGAAGTGATAAAGAGGTTAATTCCTGAGAATTATAAAAATTATTTTAATGATCTTATTGAACATGATGAAGAAAAAAAATCGGTTATTGAATATTTTAATTCACTACCTGACTTGACAGAGGACGATTTAAATGCACAAGCTATGAGGCAAGATGAATTTTTAAACGATTTGAAAGGCGGTCGTGTGTGATTCTGTAATTCGCAAAACCAACTTTTAATGCGTAGTTTTGTTCTCTGATTAAAAATATGGATGTGTCAGCTTGTTTTATCTTTGCTCAATGAATATAAATTTTGAAAGTCTTGAAGAACACTTTAGTAAATCAAATAAATGATGAGAACCGTTCAGATCAGATTTACATTCCGACATAGCCAATGCCTAAGATTGTAATTTCAGATACAAGCATACTGATACTATTTCAAGGGAAATTTTGTGCAAACTTTTAAAAGGGAAAATTATGAAAAATCTTGTGATTGAAAATAAAGGAGATCAGGTGATTTTAAAAATAAACAGAAAAGGATTTGATGAGAATTACCTGATTTCACTTCTTAAGAGACTTCAGATTGAGCAGCTTGCTCAGAAGTCGGAGTTCAGCGATGATATTATAAATGTTGCCGAACAGGTTAATGAAGAGTGGTGGGATGAAAACGGGAAAGATTTTCTAAAAGAAGTAAAGCAATGATTTCAAAAAGCGTGGTAGTTGATACCAACTTGATCTTTTCGGCTTTAATCCCAAAAGCATCAAAAATTAGAGATGTCTTGTTTGAGAGTGACAGGGCATTCTTTGCACCAAACTTTTTGATTGCGGAGATATATAAACATAAGGAAAAGTTGATAAAAAGCTCAAAACTTGATGAGTCAGAATTTTATTCATACTTTACCGGCATAATCCAAAAGATACAATTTGTGCCGATTGATTTCATTAGCATCGAGAGTCGGCAAAAGGCCTACGATTTATGCAAGGATATTGATGTTAAGGATACCCCATTTATTGCTTTGACTTTGGAATTGAATTTGCCAATCTGGACAGGTGATAAAAAACTTAAAGACGGATTGAGACGAAAAGGATTTAATAATTTTTATTCGGAATAATGCGCGTTGTAAAACATGCGGTCATAAAATCCCTCTCTCTCACCAAACAAATCACTAACAGGACGCCAACGAAGCTGCGTTGCCATTTCTCTCTATTAGAGAGTTGAAGCCTTAATCGACAAAATTCAAGTTACGAACCGACAACAAATTTTTACCCATCACTCATTTAGAGGTGCGTTAGATCAAACCGAAAAAGATTTCTCTTTTTTCCACGGCTGTGATTCTGTAATGTAAAACCAACTTTTAATGCGTAGGTTTGTTTCTCGATTACAAATGGTGGTGTTGGTTGACGCACACGAAAATTTAAAAAAGAGAAAAATGATAGTAGAAAGACAAAATAACGAAATACTGGTCAGAGTTTCTGCTGGTATTAAAACCTCCCGAATTCAGACAATCCTTGACTATCTGCGGTACGAAGAATTAACTTCTAAATCAACTGCCTCAGAAGGCGATATTGATCAACTTCTAAAAGAAGCAAAAAAAGGACGTTGGGATAGAACTGAAAAATAAAGGATTTGAGCAAGTAATTAAAATAGAGGAATTGTATCAAGACTTTTTGATCCGAGAAAAACAAAAATAAAAATAAAATACTGGCATCCACCTTCAGCAAAACCCCAAAAAAATCCACGTCACCGTCAGCCTTCAGGCCGATGATGACGTGGATTTTTTATGTTTTAAACTATTTAGCGGAAGCGCCTACTTTGCGGGCTGCTCGGCCATCATGGAGGTGTTGTCGGCAGCGGCGGCGCTTTTTTCTATCTTCAGGCGTCCCTGGCCTTCGGTTTCGATGATGAGCGTGGTGTCGCGCACTTCGAGAATCTTGCCGTGTATACCGCCAATGGTAACGATTTTGCTGCCTTTGGCCAAAGCCTCACGAAATTTCTTTTGTTCTTTGCTCTTGCGCATCTGCGGACGGATCATGAAGAAATAAAACACCACGATCATCAGCAGCATCATCAAAAAGAAGCTGGAGGAGCTGCCCCCTTCTTCGCCACTGGGCATCATGAGCAGGATAAAGTTGATTAATGCAGTTGTCATTGATTTTCTTGTTTATTTAGTTATAGAAAAGTTTTCTTTTTAAAAATTCTCGGGTAAAACCACTTGTGCTTTTATTCGGAGTAAGTGGCTGGCTGGGTGCGTATTGGTGACCACTGTCACGGTTTTGTTTTGAAAGCCACGGCGGTTGCTGCTATCGAAGGTAACTTTTACGGTTCCCTTCTGGCCGGGCGCAATGGGTTGGGTGGTGTAGGCGGGCACAGCGCAGCCGCAACTGGAGCTTACGCTGGTGATGAGCAGGTCGGCTTTGCCGCCGTTGTCGAAACGGAAAGCATACGTCACCTTTTCGCCTTGTATCACTTTGCCAAAGTCGTGTTCTGTGTTGTCGAAGTGCATCACCGGCATTTTGTCTTTGGAGCTTTCGCCGATGGCTGTGCGCGGGTTTTTCACCAGATCGGCGGGCAGTCGGTCGTCCTGTTGGCCACCGGAACAGCCCCACATGAGCATCATCACAAAAATGTAAGCGAAAACAGGTTTTATGTAAATCATTAATAATATCCAAAAAAAATGAATGGCAAAAATAGTAAAAAACTACAATTTGCTACTTTTGTCCGAAAACGTCGGGCGCATGAATGTATATCTTACGGGCTACATGGGTAGCGGCAAAACTACTGCCGGTCGGCGACTGGCTGCCAAAATCGGTTATGAGTATCTCGACATCGACGAACTCTTCGAATCGACTTACCGCGTTAGCGTCGCCCAATTTTTTGAGCGTTACGACGAAGGAGCTTTTCGCAAAATAGAGGCGCAGCTTATCGGTGAAACCTTTGCGCTAAAGCGCCGGGTAGTATCGCTGGGTGGCGGCGCGGCAAGCTATGCCGACAACATGGAGCGCATCAACCGGCATGGCCTTTCTGTTTATCTGCGCATGGCGCCTGAGTCGTTGTTTGTAAGACTCAAAAATGCAAAGCGGCCGCGCCCACGCATTGCTGGGCTTAGCGACGAACAGTTGAAAATACGCATTGCCGAAGATCTTCGGGTGCGGGTTCCTTATTATGAAAAAGCCCGCCTGATAGTGAAAGGTGAAAACCTGGACGTGGATGCGCTGGCCGAAGAGATTATTCGGCTGTTGCCTGCCGGCGGATGAGCAAAGTTACATTCTCGACATGCTGCGTCTGTGGAAACATATCCACCGGCTGTATGGCAGCGATTTCGTAATCTGCGCCAAGCATAGCAATATCACGTGCCTGCGTGGCCGGATTGCAACTTACATACACAATGCGCTGTGGTTGCAGCGTCAGCAGTTGCTCCACCACTTTGGGATGCATGCCTGCCCGCGGCGGATCGGTAATCACAACGTCGGGCTTTCCATACTTTTCGATTAATTCCTTATTAAAAACTTTGGCCATGTCGCCGGCCACAAACTGCGTATTGGTGATGTTGTTGATTTTAGAATTTTCGTGGGCATCGTCGATGGCCGTCTCCACGTATTCGATACCCACCACCTGCCGCGCCTGATGCGCCACAAAGATACCGATGGTGCCAGCACCACAATACAGATCATAAACCGTTTCTGTGCCGGTGAGGGCGGCAAAGTTCCGGGCAACTTTATAAAGCTGGTAAGCCTGTTCGGCGTTGGTTTGGTAAAATGACTGCGGACCAACTTTAAAACGCAAATCTTCCATGTGTTCCGTGATGTAAGGCTTGCCGGTCCAAAGCACCGTTTCCTGGTCGTTGATGGTGTCGTTGAGCTTGCTGTTGACCACATAAAAAAGCGAGGTTATCTGCGGGAAGCGCTCTTTGAGGAAATCCATGAGCGGATTGATTTTATCAGGCTCGTTGAGGGCAAAAATCACAATTACCATCACATCGCCGCTGTTGGCCGTGCGGATGATTACATTGCGCATCATCCCCTTATGTTTTCTGTTGTCGTAATATGGAAGGTGATGCTCAGCGGTATATTGGCGCAAAGCCAGCCGGATGTCGTTGGAAGGCGACGGCTGCAGATAGCAGTTGTTCAAATCGAGGATACGATCGAAAATTCCCGGCAGATGAAACCCCAATCCATCCATATTTACAGCCTCTTCCTGCCGCAGCTCTCCATCGGTAAGCCAGCGGCGATTAGAAAAGGTAAACTCCAGCTTGTTGCGATATTCATAAATTTTTTCCGACCCCAGGATGGGCGTCATCGTTTCGGTGCTTAGTTTGCCGATGCGCTCAAAGTTGTCTTTCACCTGCTGTTGTTTGTAGTAAAGTTGCTGGTCGTACGGCAGGTTTTGCCAGCGGCAGCCACCACAAATGCCAAAATGTTCGCAGCGCGGCGTGATGCGCAGCGGAGATAGCTTGTGCATTTTCACCGCTTTGCCCTCCATGTAGTTGCGCTTGCGCTTGGTCACCTGAATGTCGATGACGTCGCCGGGAACCACAAACGGCACAAAAATCACCATGTTATCTACACGTGCCACAGCTTTGCCTTCGGAGCCGGCGTCTTTTATCTCTACGTTTTCGAGCAGCGGAAGTGCTTGTCGGTTTCGCTTTGCCATTGGTTTGTATTAAAAATTTTGACAAAGATAGTTTTTGGGAAGGAAACACGGGTTTAACCGCGGAGGCGGAGAGACGCGGAGGAAAGTCAGAAAAAATTATTTTTATAATCTCTGTGCCTTAGCGTTTTTGCGGTGACAAAGGATTTAACAGGAGAGAGATAACCTTAATCCATCAGGCCGCGGCCGGTTTTTACAATCTTTTTTTCTTCTTTTAGCTCAACGATCAGCTTGTCGAGGATGCCATTGATAAAGACTTTGCTCTTGGGCGTGCTGTAATATTTGGATAGCTCTATGTATTCGTTCAGCGTCACCTTTGTGGGTATCGACGGAAACTCCATCAGCTCGGTGAGCGCCATCTTAAGCAAGATGATGTCCATGGTGGCAATGCGGTTGATTTCCCAGTTGCTGGCCTTATTTTTAATAATATCTTCCAGCTCGTCGCTCTTGAGCACCGTTTTGTGGTAAAGGCGCACCATAAAATCCTTGTCCTCGTCGGGTTCTTCTTTCCCTGTAGTGTTATAGAGGGTGGGAAGCAAGGCGAATTCGTCGTCATTTTTGCGCAGCCCTTTTATGATCTTCACCACCAGCGGGTTGGCAATCTCCAGGTCGTTGGCCCAGTAGATGTTTTTCTCTTCATAAAAATAATCGATGAAATCCTGATAGGCTACAAATTCATTAAAAAGGGTCGCAATAAAAGAGCGGTCTTCGTCGAATGAGTGCTTGCCGGAGTTCATATAGTTTTCGTAGATGTTGCTGCCACGCATATCGTTGTAAACCTTGCGTACCATATCTTCTTCGTCAACCCAGTTTATTTTGTAGGCGTTTACTTTGCGCTGATAGTCCTTGTTTTGGGTAAGTTTTGCGATAAGCTGATTGTCGATAAATTTGGTGTTGGGATTCAGGTCATCGTCTGTAGGGTAGAATTTCTTTTTATTTTCCTCCTGACGTTTGGTGGCGAATTTTACCAGTTGCGCCATGAATGCCAGCTGCCAGGTGATGAGTTCATAGATGCGCTCGGTGCTTTTCAGCATGTTCCTTTCGCCCACAGCCAGGTCGGAATTTTGGCTTACAAAATAGTTGTAGAGCGCTTGAAGCGCTTTTACCCGAAGGTGCCGTCTGGTTAACATAAATCTTTAAGAACAGTATGATAATTCATAATTACTGCGGCAAAATTATCTTTTTTTCGATGAGGGAAGAAGAAGTTGTCGGAAGAAAAGAAGTTGTCAGGTTGTCGGGAAAGAAGAAGATGTCGGGTTGTCGGGAATTCGCAATTTGAATCGGATGGGGTTTGGACGAGGCTTTGCCTCGTTCAGTCTATGTTTTACAGGCTTTGCCTGACACTATTTTTTTTACTATTGAATTGATAAAGGCAGCAGAGCCTGCGGAAATAAATGCAGCTTAGGCAGACCTCGACATGGTGGCTGAGCTTGTCGAAGCCAGCTCAGCCACCGCAGCCTAAGCCGAACGCTGAGTTGTCAAGTTGTCGCTTGGACTGTTGGCTGTGGGCTGAAGACTACAAACCGCCAGCTATCTTTTCAAAAAACCCCATCCATTCCGTGCCTCAAAAATATTATTGTCTACTTTTGCGTTTCAAAACATATCAAACCTTTTTTAAATAAAATGGAAGAAGCAGAAAAATACAAGCAACGCGAAGAGATTTTTTCGAAAGCGATCAGGGCGGGCAAGCGTACCTATTTTTTTGATGTGAAAGAAACACGGGCGCAAGAGCGCTATCTTACCATCACCGAAAGCAAAAAACGTTTCGACAACGAAAACGGCAAGTTTTTCTACGAAAAGCACAAGGTTTTTCTTTATCAGGAAGACTTCGAGAAGTTTAAGGAAGGCTTGCAGGAAAGTATGGCATTTATCACTACCGACTCCGAACCACCTTATCACAGCGAACAGAATGACGTAGCCGAAATAGAGCAGGAGATTAAAAACGTGAAATTTGAAGACCTCGATGGGGGTGTCGATGATGCCACCAGCGAAGAGTCCGACAAAGTATAAATCCAAAAGGGTGTAATGTGATTAATAATAAAGCTGGCTCCCGGGCCGGCTTTTTTGATAGATTGTAGCTTTCGACAACGGAAGCGTGTTGATTTCTTTTTACAACAATTGTAAGACATGCGCCGATTAAGTTATATTTTTGTAAACAAAGAAAGAAGAGCAAAAAGATGGGAAAAATAATAGCTATAGCTAACCAGAAAGGGGGCGTAGGCAAAACTACCACAGCCATCAATCTGGGGGCAGCGCTGGCAGTACTCGAATACAAAACGCTGATTATCGATGCCGATCCGCAGGCCAACGCCACTTCGGGCATGGGCATCGATCCGCGTAATGTGCAGACCAGCATCTACGAATGTATCATCGACGATATTCATCCCGACGGCGCCATCCTCGAATCCACCACACCCAACCTTTTTCTCATCCCGGCACACATCGACCTGGTGGGGGCGGAGATTGAAATGATCAATCTGCCCAACCGCGAAAAGATGATGAAACGCGTGATTGATAAAGTTAAAAACAACTACGATTTTATTCTTATCGATTGCTCACCATCACTGGGATTGGTGACGATAAATGCCCTCTGCGCTGCCGACTCGGTGATTATTCCGGTGCAATGCGAATATTTTGCGCTCGAAGGTCTGGGCAAGCTGCTCAACACTATTAAGATCGTGCAGTCGCGGCTCAACGAAGCGCTCGACATCGAAGGCATCCTGCTCACCATGTACGACACGCGTCTGCGGCTCGCAAAGCAGGTGGTGGAGGAAGTGAGGACGCATTTCCAGCAAATGGTTTTCGATACCATCATCAGCCGCAACACCAAACTTGGCGAAGCTCCCAGCTTTGGCGAAACCATTATCATGCACGACGCACAATCGTCAGGTGCTATCAACTATCTGAACCTGGCGCGCGAAATTTTGCAGAAAAACCAGCTTACCCGCATGAGTTCTGCTGATTACCAAATTGATTTATCCAATGGCAAGTAAAACCAGAAAAGGTGCCTTAGGGCGTGGCCTCGAAGCCATCCTGCAAAGTCCCGATACCGATATCACTTCCAAAGATATTTCGGGCAACTATGTGGTGGGCGCCATCGCCAACATCGGCATCGACAAAATAGAAACCAATCCTTTTCAGCCACGCAACGATTTTGAAGAAGAAGCCCTCAGCGAACTCGTCGATAGTATCCGTGAGCAGGGCATCATTCAGCCCATCACAGTGCGCAAACTTGGCTACGACCGCTACCAGGTAATTTCCGGCGAGCGCCGCCTGCGCGCTGCCAAAACTGCCGGGCTTGAAGATGTGCCTTGCTATATCCGCGTGGCCAACGATGAGCAGATGCTCGAGCTGGCGCTGATAGAAAATACCCACCGCGAAGACCTCAACTCCATCGAGATTGCCATCAGTTACCAGCGGCTGCTCGAGGAGTGCAACCTCACACAGGAAGCTCTTAGCCAGAAAGTGAGTAAGAAACGCTCAACAGTTGCTAACTACCTGCGCCTGCTCAAACTGCCCGCCGAGGTGCAGCTCGCCGTGCGCGATGGAAGCATCTCCATGGGGCAGGCACGCAGTTTTGTCAATATAGAGAGTCACGAAGATCAGCTCACACTGCTCGAAGAAATAATTACTCAGGGACTCAACGTGAGAGAAGTAGAGCAGAAGGTAAGAGAAATCAAAAAGCCGAAGCGCAAATCAGTAAAGCGTGTTAAACTGTCCGAAAGGATAACCGATATGACGCAGCGTATCGGCACCGGCTACCAAACCAAAGTGCAGATAAAACGTAATCCCAAAGGACAGGGAAGTATTGTTTTTAAATTTAGTTCGGAAGAAGAAATGGAACGGCTGCTGAGTTTGCTCGATAGTACAACTGATGCTTCTCAAAACGATAACTGATTAACATGCATGATGATGCCCGTGGTTTGCAGATGCACCAACAAAAAAGCAATATGTTGGAACGGTTGCCTTTCGGCAGACGGCATTTGCTGCTATTGATGGCGTTGCTGGTAACCTTTGCTGTCCAGGCACAACAAAACGGCGCCACGCTTCCTGTTGATACAGTGCCCTGGCATAATGCAAAAAAAGCCACGCTTTATTCCGTCGTTTTGCCGGGCCTCGGTCAGGCGTACAATCGCAAATACTGGAAGATCCCGATCATCTACGCCGGCTTTGGAACATTGGCTTATTTTATCACCACCAACACCCGCAACTACCGCGATTTCCGCACAGCCTACAACATCGTTTATACCAACGACACCGTCGCTTTTGCCAACAACGAGCTTGTTATGAAATACGATGGCAACCTCAATCAACTGCAGGAGGGGCGCAACTTCTATCGCCGCAACACCGAGCTAAGCTGGATCATAGCCGGCGTGCTTTACCTGCTGCAAATCGTCGATGCAAGCGTGGATGCCAACCTTTACAATTTTGATGTGAGCGACGACATAAGTCTGCAGTTTACGCCTGTGCAAGACAACTACTTCTTTTCGGCACGACCGGCTATGGGGCTTACGCTGCGTTATAAATTTTAATATTTTTGATAACTGTTTTGCTGATGTCTTTTAAAACACAAATTACACATAAGAAGTCTTATTCTATAAATGCCCGCGCTACCCCTCAATCCCCTAAAGGGGAAGCCAGCCCACACGATCTCGATTGTGCGTTGGCACCCCCCCCTTCAGGGGGGCGGGGGGGTGAGCGATGGAATTTCTAAATCTATAAAATCAATCGTTCAATCTAATCAGCCACCTAAATAATGACATTCTTTTTATGAAAATAGCTTTAATAGGATATGGCAAAATGGGAAAGCTCGTCGGGGAGATGGCCAAAGAAGGAGGGCACCAGATTGTGGCCGCAATCGATAATCCCGATGATTGGCAAAATAACGAAGAGGGTTTGAAACAAGCTGATGTTGCCATTGAGTTCAGCACGCCCGACGCTGTGGTCGAAAATATTCATGAATGCTTCCGGCGAAACATTCCGGTAGTTACGGGCACTACAGGCTGGGAGCACCACAAAATCGATGTTCGTGCTTATTGCGTCCAAAACCATCAGACTTTATTTACTGCTTCCAATTTCAGTTTGGGTGTAAATGTTTTTTTTCGACTCAACCGCCAGCTTGCCGCAATGATGAATGAGCTGCCTGGCTACGAGGTGCGCATCGACGAAACGCACCACATCCACAAGCTCGACAAACCCAGCGGAACGGCGCGTGTGCTGGCCGATGATCTCCTGGAAAAGTTGCAGCGCAAAACTTGCTGGAACAATGATGAATCTGGTGGGACAGACACTTTCCCTGTAGTTTCGCATCGTATCGACGAGGTAAATGGTGAGCATGTTGTTACCTACTCGTCGCCCGAAGATGTAATCGAGATAAAACATACCGCCCTGAGTCGGCGCGGTTTTGCTGTTGGTGCGCTGAAGGCGGCACAATGGGTCATCGGTAAAAAAGGATTTTTTACCATGGACGATATGACCGGCGCGGGGCATTAACATTTATTAACCAATTACCGGCACGGCTTTAGTTCTTTTCGCGTTTCAAGTTATTAATTTTCAAAAACAAAAAATGTTAACACTCATTATCCTGATCCTCATCTTTCTCTTCTTCCCTGCCTTGCTGGCGCCCATTTTTCCAAAAGCCGGCATAAGCCAATGGAAGGCTTTTGTGCCGATGCTCAACTATTGGGAATGGAACCGTCTCAACGACAAGCCCTACTGGTGGTTTCTGCTGTTGCTGGTGCCTTTCATCAATATTTTTATGGTTTTTCTGATGATTGTCGAAACGGCCAAAGCCTTTGGCAAATACGATCTGGGCAACCAGGCGCTGGCAGTGCTGTTTCCTTTTATCTATCTGCCCTGGCTGGGAATCGACAAACAGCAGAAATACATCGCGCCCGACAAGCGTTTGCAAATTAAAAAAACGGTAACCCGCGAATGGGTCGATGCCATCATTTTTGCTGTGGTGGCGGCCACCATCATCCGTACTTTTATTTTCGAAGCCTACACCATCCCCACCTCTTCCATGGAAAAATCGTTGCTGGTGGGCGACTTCCTTTTTGTGAGTAAAGTAGCTTACGGCCCAAAAGTTCCCAACACGCCGCTGGCTTTTCCTTTTGTGCATCACACCCTGCCTTTCACTGAATCTACCAAGAGTTACCTCGAATGGATCAAACTGCCTTATTACCGTTTTCCGGGATTTGGCGGTGTGGAGCGTTACGACGCTGTGGTGTTTAATTATCCAAGCGGCGACACGGTGGTGTTGCAGCGGCAAAGCGAAGATTATTATCAGATCGTGCGCGACGAAGGCTACAACGAAGTGTGGCGCAAATACGATGTGGTGGCGCGTCCGGTTGACAAGCGCGAAAACTATATCAAACGCTGCATCGGTCTGCCCGGCGACACCATTACCATTATTAATAAAGAAGTATTTATTAATAGCCAAAAAGCCTTTGTGCCAGAGGGCATGCAGTTTCAATATACCGTGACCACCGACGGAAACAGCTTCCGCCAGAGCGAGCTTACCAACCTGATGGACATGATGAATATTTCGGAAGGTTATGCCATCATTCCCGGAAGGGGCTACTGCAAAATTGAGATGGGCGACGACGGCAATGCCACCATGCTTTATCCGGCGCGCAGTCGTAACGGACAGATTTATTATACAGCAGGATGGCTGCCGGCCAATCAGTTTTACCTGCCCATGAGCAGCGAAAAAGCTGAAATACTTCGGAAGAATCCCCGCATAGCCAGCGTGGAGATGGAAATGATGACGACCGAAAATGTGAGCGACCGCGTATTTCCGCACGACACGCGCCGCTACCGATGGAACCAGGATAACTTTGGTCCGCTGTGGATTCCAAAAGCAGGCGAAACGGTTCCCATCAGCATGGATAACATAGCGCTTTATCGCAAAATCATCGATGCCTATGAAAACCATGACCTGCGCATCGAAGGCGATAAGATTTTTATTGATGACCAATTGGCCGATACGTATACCTTTGCTCAGGATTATTACTGGATGATGGGCGACAACCGCGACAACTCTCTCGACTCACGCTTCTGGGGCTTTGTGCCCGCCGACCATGTCGTCGGAAAAGCAGTGTTTGTGTGGCTGTCGCTGGATAAAAACAAAGGCCTGTTCGATGGTAAAATCCGATGGAAAAAATCACTTAGGACGGTAAAATAACAACGAAACCTTTTTTATTAATCTAAATATGAAAACGATGAAAAAACCTATTGCTTTATTAATGATGCTGCTGCTGGTCGTCGGAACTGCCGTGGGCCAGAAGCACTTTACCGGTAAGATTACCTTCAAAATCGATTTCGATATGAAGGACTTGCCCGAGGAGGCGCGCGGAATGCTTCCCAAAACCATGACCATGCTCATTGGCGACAACAAGGTGAAAACCGAGATGTTTACACAAATGGGCACACAGGGTTCCATTATCGATTTGAGTAAAGGCGTTCAGACAAGCCTGATCAACATGATGGGGCAGAAGTATGCCATCCGCCAGAGTGCCGATGAGATTGCTCAGGAAATTGCAAGCGAGGGCGAGATGAACGTCACCATCACCGGCGAAACTATGGAGATTGCCGGTTACACCTGCAAAAAAGCCATTGTGAAGGGCGCCAAAGAAAGCGATCCTGTTTTCACGGCCTGGTTCACTGAAGAACTTGCAGCACCTGAAAACATCAACTTTAACAATCCTTATTTCAAGGAAATCAAAGGCGTAATGCTCAAATACGACATGGCTGCCGGCCAGGGAATGACCATGACAATGACCGCCATTGAGGTGGAAAAGATGAAAGTAAAAGACAAAGAGTTTGAAATCCCCGAAGGCTTCCAGGAAACCACGCAGGAAGAGATGATGCGCAACCTGGGAGGCTGATGCTTGAATAAAGCTCAAGAACTCCGGTGGTTGAGCGTAGTCGAAACCACGGCTTAAAAATTAAATTCTAAAACCCCCGCTGCAAATTGATGCAGCGGGGGTTTTTTGGTTTCGGGGGGGAGCCATCACGATAGTGTTGGTTGAGCGTCGGCTGGTGAGCGGAGCCGAACCAAGTCGAAACCAGTTTTTTATTTAGAATGAAAATAAATTAATGACGACATACTGCTTGCAATGAAACACTTTCTATCTTTGGTAATTGAAAAACAGCATAGCAAAAGCTGAAATACCACGCAATTTAGAAAATAAAATATAGGAATCATGAAAAAAATTGTAGTACTGATTTTATTTGCATTCATTGCATCTGTGTCATTTGCACAGAGTAATTTTCAGGAGGTGGTGTATCTTAAAAACGGAAGTATCATCCGCGGGGTAATTGTAGAACAAGTTCCTAACAAAACCATAACAATTTCGACAGCCGACGGAAACTTGTTTGTTTTCCGGATCGATGAAATTGAGAAAATCACGAAAGAATTGCCGGGCGAATTAAAAGGGACGTCCGGGAAAAGAAAAGGATACCTCGGAGGAACGCTTGGAGTTTCATTTCCGGTGGGAGATTTTGCTAATAAATCAAACGGTTTGGCTGAAACCGGCATGCAAATCAATCTGGTTAATTTCGGCTATCTTTTTGGAGAAAATATTGGCATTACAGCAATTTGGTTTGGAGCCACAAATCCGCTTGATTCTAAAGGCGATGATTCCTGGGCTTATGGTGGAATAGTGGTTGGTCCTTTGGTATCGTTTTCACTTTCAGAAAAAGTAGAATGGGATTTTAGGCCAATGATAGGCTATGCATCCACAGCAGTGTCCTATCTCGGTCTGAATCCAAAACAATCACTTTCCTTTGCTTTAAATGTTGGTACCCTATTTAGAATAAATGTTGGTAAAAAAGTAGCCCTTCTGTTAAATGCTGATTACTTTTCCACCAAGCCCGAATTTAAAGACTTTGAGTTCTCTCAAAAAATTGGAACCATTTCTTTGGGCTTTGGTGCAGCCTACCGGCTTAAATAACCAATCGTCGTTACCATTCAACTGTAAAATACTATCTGGCTCACGCAGTTGCAAATGGCAGAGCTTTTTAAAAAAGATGTACGCACAGTCAACGAGCACATTCTAAACGTTTACAATACCAATGAATTAGATAACGATTCAACTATCTGGAATTTCCGGATAGTTTGGAAAGAAGGGACAAGAAATGTGCGACGTAGTATCGTACATAATAATCTAAATAAGATCAGGAATTGGAATCTCCCTACAAATTTGCTGAACCATAAGAGTTGGCAACTACAGAGGAATCCTTGGTAGTTCAATTTCTTCAATATTGAAAGCCTTCATTTTCCAGCGTCGGCATGACTGGAAGTTTCGATTTTTGTAGTTTTGCCGGAATTATAAAAACAAAATATTGTAAGAAATGATATCGACGGAGGTGAAAAAACAAAAGATTGCCCTGGTGGCACACGATCACATGAAACCCGACATAATGGCCTGGGTGAAATGGAATAACAAGAAACTTTCGGGACACCAACTGATATGTACCGGAACGACCGGGCGACTGCTAAAAGATGTGCTCGACCGCGAGCTGACGGCGGAGGAGGCAGAGAGCACGCAGATGATCCGACTCAAGTCGGGGCCTCTGGGTGGCGACCAGCAGCTTGGCGCTATGATCGCCGAGGGTAACATCGATATCCTGATATTTTTCTGGGATCCCATGGAACAGCAGCCCCACGACGTGGATGTGAAGGCGTTGCTGCGGCTGGCTGTGCTGCACAATATCCCCACCGCATCCAACCGTGCCAGCGCCGATTATCTTATTTCCTCGCCACTCTTTGGCAGCGACTACGAGCCCCTTCGCCGCGACTACCGCGAATACCTGCAGCGCTCGATTAGGTAGAGCTTCATTTGTATGTGCAAAATTTCGGATTTTAATAATTGGAGCTTTTGTTGAAATTCCAAAAAACAACCAAGTAATATAGTGGAGGGAAATCAAATAGCCCAGGCGCTGAGCGAATTTGAAATTTGATTTTTGAAATTTATTTGTGATTTGGCTTCTCGTTAAATCTAATCTGAGGTGGCTGAGCGTCGGTTGGTGAGCGTAGCCGAACCAAGTCGAAGCCCCGTTCGGTTTCGATCAGCTTAGGCTGTGCCTAAGTCGTTTCTGTTTTTGCAGGCTTTGCCTGTTAAAAAAAATTGATCAGAAACAGCAGGCAAAGCCAGTAAGAATAAATGTGGACGAGGATCAGCCTCCTCGAAACGCCGGTAAGAATTTTTTTACTTTTTCAAAAACTTAGTCTGATACCGCAGATTGCCATCATTAATGTCCAACAGGTACATCCCGTTTTTTAGTTTGGAAATAATCCGCACAGTTATCTTTAAAAGGTGCCTCCACGCTTTCCCCGTTCATATTGTAAATAAGAATCTCAGTGGGCGTCGATGGTGTTGATATATAAATCTGTTGTGAAGCCGGATTGGGAAACACCGAAATGGTGGGTGTGCCAGGAAGTGAAGGTGCATGAACCGTTGCATTAAAAACCTCATGGATGGTGTCGAGCAATTGCGTTCCCTGGATAATTCCTGATCCTGCAAAAGTTTCAACGTAGTCGCCGGTAATTTCCCAGATGATAATCCCGCCGGCATTGTGATCCTTTACATATTGCGCTTTGTAGCCCACCGAAAGGGTGTTGTCGAAGGTTACGAAAGTGTTGATGTAATTTCCCAACAAATACGGACATTTCACTTGGTCGTCCCAATAGTAGCTGAACATATCCAAACGTTTATGAATATTATAATAAAGTGGCTGACCTTCGTCTTCCCAAAAGGTCGAGCCGTCGTATCCTGTATGGCTGCCATAAAGTTGCGTGCAGTTGGCCAGTGCCTTTCCGTAAAAAGCAATGCCCAGGTTAATTTTTTCGGCAGGAACATTATAGGTTTCGGTAAGAAGCGTAAAAGCTCCGTCAAAACACCAAAGCGGATTGCCAATTGGAGGGTTGTAAAGGGGCGTATGGTGGTTGCTCTCTGCATCCCACGAACCGTGAAAATCGTAGGTCATTAGGTTGATCATGTCGAGCAGTGGCAGCACATTTTCCCACTCGATATTGTCCATTTTATCTGCGGTAGCACCAAAGCATGAAGTCAATAGATAATCCTGTCCGGTTTGATTTCCCAATGCGTCGAGGGCCGTCCGCAGTTCCTGTAGCAAAAGTGTAAAATTTACCTTATCAGCAGGTGTTCCGCCCTGAGGCGCGTAGCCCGGATATTCCCAGTCGAGGTCGATGCCGTCGAAATGATAGGTTTGGATGAGGCTGATGCAGTGCATCACAAAGGTTTGTCGTTTTGTGGGGTTGGCAGAAATTGCCGGAAATTTATCGGAGCAAGTCCAGCCCCCGATGGATGGCACCACTTTTACTCCGGCCTGGTGCGCCAGATAAGGCAGGCTGCGGGTAGAATCGTGGGTTTGCACCGGCCACCAGATCGTAGGCCCCAGCAACAGGTTCTCGTCGGCCCAGCTATCCGTCGATTCGATGCTTCCATCGTCCAATGGTCTGAAGAATGCATAATTGATCACGGTGTATTTTTCGTAATACAACGCTTCCGGATTGATGAGCTGGTTGCGGTCGTACCACTGCCAGTTGGGATAATAACCAACAAGGTTTTTGTTGTGCTGAGCAATAGCGGGAGTTGCTAAAAGTAGCGTTGCGATAAAGAGCGGTAGCCAAGTTAAAGAACGCTTCATAGCATGTCGATTTATTTTTGTTTTAATGATCGGGCAAACATAGTAATAAATGGGTTCGTGGCGGGAGGGAAAGATAATCATCCCGGTAGCAATGGAGTAAATATTTGCTATTGGCTTTTTAGCAACTTTCCGATACAACGTTCCAGACTTGTCCGCCAGTGGGGGATTGTAATTCCGAAGGTTTGTTTTATTTTTTCTTTGGCCATCACGCTGTACATCGGGCGGGGCGCCGGCAGCGGATATTCGGAGGTGCGAATGGGTTTGACGTTGCACGTAATGCCCACCAGTTCATGGATTGCCACCGTAAAGTCGTACCAACTGGCAACGCCTTCGTTGGAATACTGAAATATTTCGGGCTGTGTGAGCTTATCAAATTCAGGCAGTAGACAGAGAAGGGCATCTGCCAAATCGCCGGCATAAGTTGGCGTTCCAATCTGATCGTACACCACGCCAATCTCTTCGCGTTCTTTCCCCAGCCTTATCATCGATTTCATAAAGTTGCTGCCGTATTCGGAATAGAGCCACGAGGTGCGCACCACTACGCTTTTTTTATTTAGCGAAAGCGCCTGTTGCTCGCCGGCATATTTGGAACGTGCATAAGCCGAAACGGGATTTGGTATTTGCTCTTCGCTGATAGGGTGGTAGCTGGTGCCGTCGAAAACATAGTCGGTGGAGACGTGTACCAAAAGTGCTTTGGCTCCGGTCGCGGCGCGCGCCAGATTCCCCACGGCTTCGGCATTGAGCAGATTGGCCACCTGCGGTTCACTCTCGGCACGATCCACCGCGTTGTAGGCGGCAGCATTGATGATGCAATGAATGTCCAGCTTCTTTACCATTTGCGCTACGGCTTGCTCATCGGTGATGTCGAGTTCGTCGATATCTGTAAAATGAAAATGATATTGCGGAAAGCTGCCGGCAATTTCCCTGAGTGAGTTTCCCAACTGTCCGTTGCTGCCGGTAACCAATATGTTATGCATAATTTTTATAGGTTTTTTGTATCAATACTTTTAAAATATTCGATGGTTTTTGTAAGTCCCTCACGCAATTGAGTCACAGGTTTCCATCCAAGCTCTTTGAAGGCCAGCGTAATATCGGGTTGGCGTTGCAGCGGGTCGTCGCTGGGAAGGGGCTCGTAAACGATTTTTGATGAGGAACCCGTTAGCTCGATAACCAGCAAAGCCAGTTGCAGGATGGTAAACTCGTTTGGGTTGCCGGTGTTGACGGGGCCGGTAAGATGTTTCGGTGAGTTCATCATGCGAACCATGGCTTCTATCAGATCGTCCACATAGCAGAAGCTGCGCGTTTGCGAGCCGTCGCCATAGATGGTGATGTCTTTGCCGTTGAGCGCCTGCACGATAAAGTTGGAAACTACGCGGCCATCGTTGGGGTGCATCCGCGGGCCATAAGTATTAAAGATGCGCTGTATTTTGATATCGACACCATTTTGGCGATGGTAGTTTACCATGAGCGCTTCGGCGCAGCGCTTGCCTTCGTCGTAGCAGGCACGAATGCCGATGGGATTCACATGTCCCCAGTAGCTTTCCGTTTGCGGATGTTCTTCCGGGTCGCCGTAAACCTCGCTTGTTGAAGCCTGCAATATGGTGGCGCGTGTGCGTTTGGCCAGCCCCAGCATATTGATGGCGCCCATTACGCTGGTTTTTATGGTTTTGATGGGATTGTACTGATAATGGATGGGCGAGGCGGGACACGCCAGGTTGTAGATCTGTTCCACTTCGATAAAAAATGGCATCGTCACATCATGGCGCACCAGCTCAAAATAAGGATTCTTCAGCAAGTGAACCACATTTTGCTTTTGGCCTGTAAAATAGTTGTCCAGACAAATTACTTCGTTGCCATCGGCCAGCAGTCGCTCGCAAAGGTGCGACCCCAAAAATCCGGCGCCACCCGTTACCAGTATTTTCTTTTTCATTGAAATGTGTTTTTATTAACTTTTAAATGTTGATGGAAAAGCGCCAAAATTATGGCTAAAGAAAAGCATCGATTAATCATAGCGACATGTTTCCGTTATTTCTCAACGGGATTTCCCATCCCGATGCTGAAGTATTCAAATCCCTGTTTATGTATTTCTTCGGGTTCGTAAACGTTTCGTCCATCGAAGATCAGGGGCTTGGTCATGAGTTTTTTCATCACCGTGAAATTCGGAAATCTAAACTCACGCCATTCGGTTACCAGCAGCAATGCTTCGGCATCTATCAGCGCTTCGTACTGATCTTTTGCATAGGTAATGTCTTCACCGATGCGGCGTTTTGCCTCTTCCACTGCTACCGGGTCGTAGGCAATCACCTCGGCGCCGGCTTCCAGTAATTTTTCGATAATTACCAGCGAAGGAGCTTCGCGCATATCGTCGGTTTGTGGCTTAAATGACAATCCCCAAATGGCAATCTTTTTACCTTTGAGCTTTCCGTCGAAATAGCGGTATAGCTTTTCGAAAAGCACTGATTTTTGCGAGGTGTTCACCTCTTCCACAGCTTTCAGCACACGCAGATCATATCCGTTTTGTTCGGCAGTTTTTATCAGAGCTTGTACATCTTTTGGGAAGCACGATCCACCGTATCCTATTCCGGGATAGATAAACTTTTTGCCGATGCGCGAATCGCTGCCGATGCCTTTGCGCACCATGTTGACGTTGGCACCTATGATCTCGCACAAGTTGGCGATGTCGTTCATAAAGCTGATTTTGGTAGCCAGCATGGCATTGGCGGCATACTTTGTCATCTCAGCCGAAGGCACGTCCATGATGATGATAGGATGGCCGTTGAGGGTAAAGGGTTTGTATAAACGGCTCAATATTCCTTCGGCTTTTTCTGAATCCACACCAACAACTATGCGGTCGGGTTTGAGGAAGTCCTCGATGGCAGCGCCTTCTTTGAGAAACTCGGGGTTGGAAGCTACGTCGAAAGGAATGGTAACGCCGCGTTTGTCGAGCTCCTCGTTGATGGCCTGTTTCACCTTGGCAGCGGTGCCCACCGGCACGGTGCTCTTGGTAACGATGAGGATGTAGTCGGTCATATTTTTGCCCACCTCTCGTGCTACATCAAGCACGTATTTAATGTCGGCGCTGCCGTCTTCCTCGGGAGGGGTGCCTACTGCCGAAAAGATAACATCCACTCCGTCGATTGTGCTGGCCAGATTGGTCGAAAAATGCAGGCGTCCTTTTTCCACGTTGCGATCTACCATGTCTTCAAGACCAGGCTCATAGATAGGGACGATACCTTTTTTCAGCCCTTCAATTTTTTGTTCGTCAATATCAACACAAGTCACATCAATTCCTACCTCGGAAAAGCAAGCGCCTGTTACCAATCCAACGTAACCAGTACCAACAATAGAGATTTTCATGTTTTGTTTTATTTTAAGATTTCTATGTTAATGCTTTTTTCAAAGTTGGTAAAAGTACTAAGAATGATTAAAATACACTGTTTTGTAGAGAAAATGGTCGACGGAAGGTAAAAAGAAGTCGCAGGTTGTAACTTGAAATTACGAATTACGATTACCCTGCGGTGGGTGGTTGCTGTGGTTTCGGTGGCTCTGGTGGCTGAGCGGAGCCGAAGCCAGATTGTCGAAACCAGCTTGTCAAAACTAACAGGCTGAAGGGGGCGATCGAATTTGTAGAAACGCCAGATCGGGCGTCTGTATTAAATGACAATGTAGAAATTGAATTTGGAATGATGGTCGGAGTTATAGAAAGATTGCCAGTGAAAAAAACAGGAGGGCGATCATTAAAATGATTCCTGCAGAGATGATGAAGCCGCGCAACAGGCGTTTGCGGATAGATTTTTCGTAGTGATCCATTTCGTTCCCCTTTCGATAAAAAGATAGAACAACAAGACGGCAGAGTAGTTTATCGACTGTTGGAAAGTTCACATCTTTTAAGAGTAGTCAAATATTTATTAATGTAATCATCCAGCGATTTGCGGCGATATTGCATCACAAAGCGCGGGTGTTCCAGCGGCACTATTTCTTCGAAGAGTTGCAGCTCGTCGTTGAGTCGGTTCAGGAACTTGTAGTTTTCGCCGCCTCCAATGCAAATGGCGCTGCGACGTCCCGCACCAAAAGCCAATTGTTCCTGCAGCGTAGTTTGGATAAATGGCAGCACCAGCTGCTTAAATGCTGGTTCGTCGTAATAGTTGACGTTTTTGCCGGCACGTGTAAACCCCAGCGGCGAAACGGCCGTGAAATAAAACTTGCTGTAAAAGGCTTTGGCGCCCCCCATGGCGTCGATCACCTGATAGATAAACTGCGAGCTAAGCTCGTGCTTTTTGTCGAAGTCGTTAACAATCCCGCATTTTGTTTCGAGATGAATGGGATCGGTAAATGATATTCCCGTTATGCCGGCTCCAAAGCGCCCAGGGTTGATTCCCAGCAGAAAAGTGCGAGGGTTGTTGTCGTCGAAAAATTGTTTGTAAAACTGCGTCACCATCCGCATCACCGCCTTGTCGCGGAAAGGATTCATCACAGCCACGTCGCTGCCGGGCAGTTCCAGTTGTAGTTGCTGATGAAATCGGATGGCCTTGTCGGCAAATGTTTCCATAGGTCAGATGTTTTTGTTGATTAATAAACCCCGTTTTCTGGATGTTTGTTGTTCCCTTCGACTACGCTGATTTCGACAAGCTCAACCACCACAGGGCGAGTGTTGTTCGTAGGTAATAAAGTTTCACAGTGTTACTCAGTGTAGAAAACGTGTTACACTTTGTAACTATAGAGAGTTTTTCGCCTTCGTTATTGCCGACTGTGGGCTGATGACTGAAGCCTGCAATTTAGAATCAATAAAAATTACATCGTTTCATCCCGCTTGTAAAAATGTTATAATTTTGTAGCTCAACTTTTTAATGATGAAAAAGCAAAATTTCCACTTGTGTCTTTATCACAAATTCGGCAAAGGCCTCTATGAATGCTGGATGTTTTGATCCTTGCAGCCTTAACACGTCTATTTTCTTGTTACAAAATATTCACCAAAAACTTTTTTAAAACAAAGCAGGCTGACTTTATCGTTAGCCTGATGTTGCATGATGGAAGGTTTAATTTACGACATAAAGCGTTTTGCATTGCACGACGGGCCGGGCATCCGCACCACGGTGTTTCTCAAAGGTTGCCCGTTGCGCTGCTGGTGGTGCCACAATCCCGAGAGCCAATTGGCAGCTCCGGAGACAGACACGATCGTCACGAAGCTGGATGAGATCAGTCACAGCCGCAGGCATACCATGGGCTACCGCGCCACCACCGAAGCGGTGATGGCGATTATCGACAAGGAAGCTATTTTTTATGATGAGTCGGGTGGGGGAATTACTTTTAGTGGCGGTGAGCCTTTGATGCAGCCGGAATTTCTTAAACAGATGCTCCGACGTTGCAAAGATCGAGGCTACCATACAGCAGTAGATACCAGCGGGCATGCTCCATGGGAAACCCTGAAAGAAATATTGCCTTTCACCGATCTATTTCTTTACGATCTGAAGCATCACGATGACGAACTGCACCAGAAATACACCGGCGGATCGTTACAGCTTATCCTTGAAAATCTGGGCCGGCTCGCCCAAAAGCATCAAAACATCATCATCCGCATTCCGGTGGTGCCGGGCATTAACGACAGCAAAGCCGACAACGAAGCTTTCGCTAAAATCATTACGGAATTGGGCAGCATCCGCCAGGTGCATCTTTTGCCTTTTCACAATATGGCGCAGCACAAATACGCGCGTTGGGGAAAGGAGAACCGACTTAACGGCCTCGAAAATTTAGAAAGAAATGATCTTTTGCCGGCAAAAGAATTTTTCGAAGCAAGAGGTTTTCAAGTAACCATCGGCGGGTAGCGTCGCCGGTGCATGTTTATTTTTTTATTAATAAAAAACGACAAAAACGATGATAACCGAAAGAATAGCAAAACTAAGAGAAAAGAGCCTGCGGGCTGTAAACCGGCTCACCGCCGAGCGGGCATTGCTGGTGACAGATTTTTACCAGTCGGGAGCGGCACACGGTGTTTCAGTGCCGGTGGCGCGCGCCCTTTGTTTCAGGCACATCATGGAAAATAAATCCCTTTATGTGGATGCTGATGAGTTTATCACAGGCGAGCGTGCCCCGGCGCCAAAAGCTACGCCCACCTATCCGGAGGTGAACCTGCACACGCTGCAGGATCTGGAAATCCTGCACACGCGTCCGAAGGTTTCTTTTACAAGCGACGAAGAAACGCGAAGCGCTTATCGCGATATTGTCATCCCTTACTGGAAAGGCAAAAGCAACCGCGAGAAGATTATGGCCAACATGGATCAGGCGTGGCTGGATGCTTATGGAGCGGGGATGTTTACAGAGTTTCAGGAGCAACGTGCGCCCGGACATACCGTGGCCGGCGACAAGATTTATCACAAGGGCATGCTCGACATCATCGCCGACATTGATGATGCCATTTCAAAGCTTGATTTTTACAACGATCCGCAGGCACTCGACAGGCGCGAGGAGCTGAAGGGAATGCGCATTGCCGCTGAGACCATCATCATGTATGCGGGGCGTTGTGCCGACAGGCTGGAGCAACTGGCTGAGGAGCAGCCGCAGCAAAAGCAGGAGCTGCTCGATTTGGCTGAGATTTGCCGCAAAGTTCCGGCGCACAAGCCGCAGACGTTTCACCAGGCGTTGCAATATTATTGGTTTGTCCACCTGGGTGTGATTACTGAACTCAATCCCTGGGACAGCTTCAACCCCGGGCGCCTCGACCAGCACCTGTTGCCTTTTTATAAAAAAGAAACTGATGCCGGCACGCTTACGCGCGAAAGAGCCGAAGAGCTGCTTCAGTCGTTTTGGATAAAGTTTAACAACCACCCGGCGCCGCCCAAAGTGGGCGTAACGGCACAGGAAAGCAACACCTACACCGACTTTACGCTCATCAATACCGGCGGCCTCACCAGCGGTGGTGCCGATGCTGTGAACGAGCTAAGCTTTCTCATCCTCGACGTGATAGAAGAGATGCGGCTGTTGCAACCCGGCTCGATGGTTCAGCTGAGCAAAAAGAATCCCGATCGCTTTATTCATCGCGCATTAAAAATCAGCAAAACAGGATTTGGGCAACCCTCCATCTTCAACACCGACGCCATAGTACAGGAGCTGGTGCGTCAGGGCAAGAGCATCGAAGACGCGCGCAACGGAGGCGCCAGCGGATGTGTGGAAGCAGGAGCTTTTGGTACGGAGGCATACATTCTTTCGGGATATTTCAACCTCACCAAAATGTTGGAGCTTACGCTAAATAATGGCAAAGATCCGCGCACCGGCAAACAACTGGGGCCGCAAACCGGTGAAGCAACCGATTTTAAAACTTTCGATGACCTGATGGCCGCTTTTGAACAACAGGAAAATTATTTTGCCCATCTCAAAATTAAAGGCAACAACATCATCGAAAGCCTTTTTGCACGCAACCTGCCTGTTCCTTTTCTCTCGCTGATTATCGAAGACTGTGTGGCCAATGGCACAGATTATAATGCCGGCGGCGCTCGTTACAACAGCACTTACATTCAGGGCGTGGGATTGGGCAGTCTCACCGACAGCTTTGCCGCGATAAAATATCACGTTTTCGACAACAAGACCATTTCGATGAACGGCATGGTGGATGCTTTGCGCAAAAACTTCACAGATTACGAAGAGCTACGTTACCAGCTGGTTTATGAAACACCTAAATATGGCAACGATGACGATTATGCTGACGATCTTACTAAAGAAATTTTTGAGATTTTCTTCCGGTCTGTCGATGGCCAGCCCAACATCCGGGGCGGAGTGCATCGTATCAACCTGCTGCCCACCACCTGCCACATCTATTTTGGCAGCGTCATCGGCGCTATGCCCGACGGGCGCAAAGCCGGAGTGCCGCTGAGCGAAGGAATTTCGCCCGTGCAGGGTGCCGACAAAAATGGCCCCACCGCAGTGCTGAAGTCTGCCGCCAAAATTGACCATCTTCGTACCGGCGGAACCTTGCTCAACCAGAAGTTTACACCTTCCTTTTTTGACGACCCCGAGAGCATCCCGAGGCTTGGCCAACTCGTGCGCAGCTATTTCCGCCTCGACGGACATCACATCCAGTTTAATGTGGTTTCAGTCGAAACCCTGCGTCACGCTCAGAAACATCCTGAACAACACCGCGACCTTATCGTGCGGGTGGCTGGCTACAGCGACTACTTCAACGATTTGGGCGAAGATTTACAAAACGAAATTATCCAACGCACAGAGCAGGTTGGGTGTTAGCGTATAGAGCTTGGCGCATGGCACAAAGAGCATGGAGGTTAGAAATTAGAAGTTAAGGAAGTGGCGACCATTCTGACCAAAAGGTTAATTTTGTAAAAAAAAATTGATAATCGAATAACGAATCATTTATAAAAAATTTCTAAAATGAAAAAAACTATTTTCTCTTTCGTGATGCTGTTTATCCTCACATCGCTGACTTTCGTTGATGCGCAGGATTACGACAATCTCACCGACAAACAGCTTGCTGAGCATCCTTACTGGATCGATATGATGCAGGATGAGGCAGTAAATTTTTATACAGTACAGCATGCTTTTGAGGTTTACTGGAAAGATCGTGAAGTAACCAAAAGCTGTGGCTGGAAACCTTTTAAGCGGTGGGAGTATATGATGATCAGTCGCATAGATGCCGACGGCAACCGTCCGCCTGCTGACCTTGTTTGGAATGAATATCACAGCTATCTCGACAAGTTTCCGGATCAAAAATCTGCTGACGGCAATTGGGAGAATCTGGGGCCACATTTAATACCGGGCAAAGGATACGAAGGACTTGGGCGAATCAATGCGTTTGCTTTTCATCCTACCGAAGCCAAGATAATCTATCTCGGAGCACCTTCGGGTGGCTTTTGGCTTAGCGACGACTACGGTGCCTCCTGGCGTACCACCACCGACGAGCTTCCTTCGTTGGGTGTTTCATCTATTGCCGTCGATTATGACGATCCATTAATTATCTACATCGGTAGCGGCGACCGCGACGCAAGCGACGCTGCCGGCATCGGCGTGCTCAAATCTTTCGACGGTGGCGAAAACTGGACGCTCTACAACAATGGTATGGGTAATGCTACTGTAGGACGGATGGTGATACATCCCGAAGATCCGCTGATAGTTTGGGCTGCAACCAGTAATGGTATTTTTAAAACTACAAATGGCGGCGAAAGCTGGCAGAATAAAAAAGGTGGAAACTTTAAAGAGCTTGTAATGAAACCCGACGATCCCGCGATTCTCTATGCCAGTGGCGGCGGTGCTTTCTACCGGTCAGCCAATGGCGGCGAAAGCTGGGAGCAGATCAATTCGGGCCTCCCTGGTGGCAGCCGCGCTGTAATAGCTGTGTCACCGGCCAGTCCGCAGCTCGTCTATTTCCTGCTGACCACCAGCGATTCGTTTAAGGGTTTATACAGATCGACAGACGCAGGATTGAATTTTACCGTAAGGTCAACCTCACCCAACATCATGGGCTGGGACTGCAACGGTGGCAGTGGCGGACAAGCCTGGTACGACCTGGAGGTGGCTGCCGATCCTGTAAATCCGGAGGTTCTTTTTGCCGGCGGTGTCAACTGTTTCAAATCGCCCGATGGTGGCACAAACTGGGAAATCAGCTCACACTGGACGGGCAGCTGCGGCGTACCTGCCGTGCATGCCGACCTGCACGTACTCGAATACAATCCCCTCGACGGACGGCTTTATGCCGGCAACGATGGCGGCATCTACTGGACAGACGACCAGGGTACTTCCTGGCACGAGATAAGCGATGGATTGGCCATTAGCCAGGTATATAAAATAGGCCAGAGCGCTACCGTTCGCGACAAAGTTATCAATGGATATCAGGACAATGGAACCTCCACCTACATTGGCACCGACAACTGGAGAACCAATCTGGGCGGCGACGGTATGGAGTGCGTGGTCGACCATCAAAACGCATTGTATAGCTATGGTTCGATATATTACGGCGATATTTACCGTATCGTCAACAACAATGAGCAGGCGAAAATTGCCGGCAACGGTGTGGGGGGAATTAACGAAAGCGGCTCCTGGGTGACACCATTCCTGCTGCACGAAGAAATTTCCACCACCATGTTTGCCGGTTTTAAAAATGTATGGAGAGCCCTTAATGTTAAAACCGGAAGCCCAAGCTGGACGAAAATATCCAACAACCTGGGCGGCACCAACAATGTGCTGATGCGTGTGATGGAACATTCGCCTGCCGATGTAAATATTTTATACGCTTCGCGCGAAGACAGGACGCTCTTCAGAACCGACAATGCAAACGATCCTTCTCCGCAATGGGTCAACCTCACCAGCTCACTGCCAGCCAACGTCAACATCAATGACCTGGAAGCCGATCCTTTCGAGCCGTCAACGGTTTACATGTGCCAGGGCACAGGAGTTTATAAGTCGATCGACAAAGGGGTAACGTGGCAGGACATCACCGGTAGCTTGCCCGGAGTAAGCAAAAATGACCTGGCCCGCTACCGCAACAGCCAGGAAGGAATTTATCTGGGTACCGATGGTGGTATTTTTTATCGCGATGCTTTTATGGACGACTGGATGCTTTTCAACAGAGGCTTTCCGGCCAGCGCACGCGTGACTGAGCTGGAGATTTATTACGACGCGGACGATCCGGCAGAAGATGTTATCCGCGCCGGTACCTATGGCCGTGGGCTGTGGAGTTCCGATATGTATCATGCTGTTCCTGTCGCCAACTTAGTTGCCGACCAAACGACGGTACCGCCCAATTCGGCAGTAAATTTTCAGGATATGTCGTCGGGTGTTCCCACACAATGGGAATGGTTTTTCGAAGGAGGCAATCCGGCTACTTCTGCTCAAAGAAATCCGGAGGTGACCTATGAAAATCCCGGTACTTTTGATGTTTCTTTGGTGGTTACCAATGAATTTGGTACACACAGCGTCACATTTGAAAATTACATCGAGGTGGATGCCTTGCTGCTGCCAATTGCCGGATTTTCTGCTTCGCGCACAGCCATCTGTGCTGGTGAGTCGGTTTATTTTACCGACCTCTCTCAAAATGCTCCCATTGCCTGGGAATGGACTTTTGTGCCAGGTGATGTGGTTTTTTTAGAAAATACTTCTGCCAACAGTGCCGATCCGGTGGTACAGTTTCTATCTTCGGTGCCTTACACCGTTACGCTTAAAGCTAGCAATAGCGTTGGTTTCGATATCATCACCAAAGAAAACTATGTTCAGTCGGGTGGCTACACAGCACCTTTTACTGCTGATTTTAGTCTCGGCTTCGAAAAGCAGAGCTGGAATGTTATTAATCCCGACAATCAGAAAACCTGGGAAATTACGCAGCCCACCTGGTCACCGGGTGATGCGCCGGCAGCGTTTATGAACTTTTTTAATTATAACCAAATGAACCAACGCGACCAACTGGTAAGCCCGCCGCTCAATCTCACCGACATCAACGATCCTATGCTGATGGTGGATTATGCCTACACCTATCGCATGGCGCTAAAGGATTCGCTGGTTATTTATATTTCTGACGATTGTGGTGAAAACTGGAACCGCGTGTTTGGCGGCAGCGGCGACGATTTTGCCACTGTGCCACCGCAAACTGCCAGCTTCGATCCCACCGGCCCCGAGCAGTGGTGCGAGCTGATTACCGATACGGAATGCATCAATATAGACCTGAGCCAATATGCCGGCAAACAAAACGTAATGATGATGTTTGAATCGTTGAATAAGTTTGGTAACAACCTATACCTGGCCAACATCCGTATAACTTCGCCCACAGCAATTGAAGAAACTCCGGGTGCGGGAAAAGTCTTCACAATTCATCCCAACCCAACCAAAGGCAGTTTTGTAATAAATGTTGCCGTTGCTGACGAATATCAGATGGAAATCCTCAACAGTTCGGGGCAAAAGGTTCTGTCAAAAAATATCAGTGGCGCCACTTTCATCGACCTTTCCGATCATGCGCAGGGACTTTATTTTGTAAAGCTCACCAATGGAACTAAGGTTTGGATTGAAAAGGTGGTGATGCAATAATGAACTGATATGAGTTTAAAAAAATTAAAAAAGAGCTTTCCACGTGGAAAGCTCTTTTTTTTTGTGGATATTATAGCAAGTTCCGGAGGAGCGGTGATATGGCAGATAGAAATGTCGGCGACACTGCGCAAAGTTCCTAGGAGCGGCACCTCATTTTAAAACGGGAAATTTATTTCGGTGAAATTCCTGGATATTCATTTTTTATTTTTGAAATTCTCCGAAGGCTATATTTTAATTTGTCTCTGCCTTAATACCATACTGCCGCCTCTACGAGGCTCCTATTCGAATTTGATCATGGCATTCTACCATACTGCCGCCTCTGCGAGGCTCCTATTCGAATTTGATCGTGGCATTCTACCATACTTTCGATTCTGCGAGGCTTATCGTCGCGGAAATTATAATAATTCAAAATGTGATTTATCCTTTACGTGTAAAACCTCTGCGAGGCATTAGTGGTTGGAGGATTACTTTTGTGCTACAAAACTAAATCGCCTATCGTGAATTCCCCGGCAGGTGGCGGGGATTTACAATTTTTAGCCGGACAACAATGAGTCATTAACAAAAAAAAAGCCCCCGTCTCCGGAGGCTTTATATTTATCGTCATTATCTTCATAACTAAACTATATCAAACCTTTGCGCTTGAGCATTGGTTCTTTTTGTGGCGCCTTGCCACGGAAGTTCTGGTATAAAGTCATCGGGTCGTCGGTGCCGCCTTTTTCGAGTACGTTGTGGCGGAATGCTGCTGCGGTCTCGGCATCGAAGAGTGAGGTTTCTTTAAAAGCTTCAAAGGCGTCGGCATCCAGAACTTCGGCCCAGAGATAGCCGTAATAACCTGCGGAGTAGCCGCCGGCAAACACGTGTGCAAAATATGGCGAACGATAGCGAACCACAATTTGTTTGGGCATATTTATCTTTTGCATGGCAGCGTTTTCGAAAGCAATAGCATCCTGTTCGTCGGTGGTTTCGAGTGTATGCCAGTTGAGGTCGAGGTAACAGGCAGCGAGATATTCCGTGGTAGTAAAGCCCTGGTTGAATTTACCTGCATTTTGAATCTTTGCGATAAGCGCGTCGGGAATCACTTCGCCGGTTTCGTAATGATGGGCATAACTTTTCATCACTTCGGGTTCGGCAGCCCAGTTTTCCATCACCTGCGAAGGGAGCTCCACAAAGTCGCGTGGCACCGACGTCCCCGAAAGGGTAATATAATTGCAATCGCTCAAAAGTCCGTGCAGTGCGTGGCCAAACTCATGAAACATCGTTGTGACTTCGTCGAAGCTCAGCAGTGCGGGTTTGCCGCCGGTAGGCTTGGAAAAGTTCATTACCATCGAGATAACCGGGGTTACGTTTTCGCCATCGGTTTTGTACTGTTTGCGATAGGAGGTCATCCAGGCACCGCCGCCTTTGGAGGCACGCGGATAAAAATCCATGTACAACAAACCCACCGGCTCACCATTGGCTTCGTTAACGGCATAGGTCTGCACGTCGGGATGATAAACGGGAATGCCTTCCACTTTTTCAAATTTTATACCATAGAGATTTCCGGCTACTTCAAACATGCCGTTGCGCACGTTGGTAAGCTCAAAATAAGGGCGCAGTTGCTCTTCGTCGAGATCATATTTCTGCATCTTCAGTTTCTCAGCATAATACCACCAATCCCACGGTTGCAGCTCAAAACTGTTGCCTTCGGCATCGATCATCTTCTGCAGCTCAACGGCTTCTTTTTGCGCCATGGTGCGGGCAGGCACCAGCACCTCATCCAGCAACGCATATACCTGGTCGGGGGTGTGGGCCATATTTTCCTCGAGCACATAATGGGCGTGGGTAGGATAGCCCAGCAAATTGGCGCGTTCTACACGTAGGGAAGCCTGACGGGTCAGGATTTTCTTGTTGTCGTAATTGTTGTTGTTGTCGCCACGGTTGATGTAAGCTTCAAACATCTTTTGGCGCAGGTCGCGGTTGTCGGCATATTGTAGCAAAGGTATCAGGCTGGGCTTATGGACGTTAAAAAGCCATTTGCCGGATTGTCCTGCTTCGGCAGCAGCTTCGGCGGCGGCATTTTTTACATTTTCGGGAAGCCCGGCGAGGTCTGCTTCATTCGTTACGAAATGTTGAAATCCATTGGTTTCGGCCAGCAGGTTTTCGTCGAATTGCAGCGAGAGCAGCGAAAGCTCCTCATTGATTTTGCGAAGACGATCTTTTTGGGTATCGTCGAGGGCTGCGCCATTGCGGCTGAAACGCTTGTAGGTTTTATCCAGCAGCGTCTTTTGTTCTGTCGTCAGGTCGAGGTCATCGCGGTTAGCATAAACGGCAGCCACACGGTCGAACAACTCCTGGTTGAGCATGATGTCGTCGTAGTTTTTGGAAGTGAGCGGCGCAGCTTCTTTGGCGAGTTGTTGCAGCTCTTCGCTGGTGTTGGCCGACTGCAGGTTTCCAAAGACGGTAGTTACCTGGCGCAGCAGCATGCCACTGGCATCGAGCGCTTCGATGGTGTTGTGAAAATCGGCAGGTTCGGCATTGTCAACGATAGCGGCAATTTCAGCTTGTTGTTCTTCTACACCTTTTTGAATAGCCGGCAGAAAATGATCGTTGTTGATGCGATCGAACGGTGGCACATCGTAAGGCGTGTTGTAGGCAGTGAGAAAAGGATTCATGTCGGTGTCAGTTTTTTGGTTGGCGCTGTTGCAGGCGGCAAGAACGATTGTTGCGGCAGCCACAGCCATAAAAAGCATTCGTTTCATCGGTTTTGATTTTTGATAGTGATTAAAATGATAATTACAATGCAACAAAGGTAAATTTATTTTGTCGGAGCTACCTTGCGTTATCTTGCAAAGAGGAGGCGTGGCGCATAGAGCATGGCGCATGGCGCTGGGCGCAAGAAACCAACCGCAAAGGCGCAGAGACGGAGAGACGGGGAGGCGGAGGGACGGAGAGGAAAGTCGTAAAGAAAACTATTTTTACTAATCTCTGCGGCTCCGCGTCTCAGCGGTGAAATATTAATGAACCATTTGTATTTTCCTGTTTGATATTTTTTAACTTTGTGGGCTCAAGCTTAAAAATGAAGGCGATGAAATTAGTTTGTACAATTCTTCCGGTCTTTGATTTCTCGACAAGAGAGAGAGAGAGAGAGTTGTGAAATCGCAATTGAATACTTTATTGCGTATATCTGCAAAATTCCAATCCGGCCTCCATAGCTCTTCCGGAAATTCAGAACACTAAATTTTGTATTTCTATTCTATCCAAAAATTTATTCAACATTAAAATCTTTAATCATGAAACATATTCACTCTCTTCTGTTCATTATGCTGATGTGCTGCGGATGGCTGCCGCTTTCATCGCAGACATGCAGCCTGGTTAGCCGCAGCGACACCCTGGCGGGCGGTGATGTGATACTGACCATCACCGACCTGGGTGGCACCATCATCGACAAAGGCCTGGCCAGGCCGGGATTCGGTTTTGCTAATGACACCGTGCAGATCAACTGCACCCATGCTTCACCCCCCGACAACACGGTGGATGTTTTTGCCGACCTGATAGAACTGCCCGGCACCGATGGCGGTTTCCTGCCGCAGGATGTGCTTTACAACCCACACAACGGGAAATATTACATCTACGGTTTCCGAAAAGTGATGGTGTGCAATGCTGATTTGCAGCCTGAGCAAACCATCGACATTTGTGATGTGGACAACTTCCTGGCTTTTTATTCTGACTACCAGCAGCCGATGATTGCTGTAAACAGCAGCACCAACGAAGTATATTGCCTCACCATGCTTGGCGAGTTGCTGGCGCTGGATGCCTTCCACAACAAGACGCAACTGGTGCCACCGCTACAAAGTGGCGTGGTGCAGCGCGCCTCGCTAATGTATTGCAGCGCCGATGCTTCGATACTTTATTTTATGGTGGTGATTGGTCCGGATGGAACTATCAAAACGGTGCTGAACAAGTATAGCTTAACCGATGGTGCGCAAAATTCTGCGATAACCAATGATGTTGTGGCCTACGATATGACATTGCTCCCTATGTTTATTGGTTACAAAATATCTGTAGCTACCAACCACGGCATCAGGATGTACAACCATAATCTCTCCGGGTTAACTGTTGTGGCGCCTGAGAAAAGCTTCGACCATCTTGCTGCCATGAACCAGCACCTCTTTGCCCACGAAAAAGATACCGACAAACTTGACGTTTACAATGCCGGAGGTGTTGTTCTGTATGAGATTGAAAACACCTTTAGCCAAATACGTTTTATGCTTGCCGATGCTGGCCACAACCGGCTCTACACTGCCGGTTACAACCCGACAGGTTCGGGCGTGAATATCATAGGGAAACCCTTGGGCAACTACAGCTTGCTATCGACCATTGCGGCTGACAATCCGTATGGCCTGGCGCAAAACCCGACGCAGGTATTGGCCAGCGGTGCAACGGATGTTTTGTACATCGACAAGAACACGCTGAGCTACACTACGCAGGTGTCGGCGCTGATGGGGCAAATGTACAGGATTGTTGCCAACACCGCCGTGGGCAATGCCTGCGTCGTTCAGCCTATCAACGGCAACGCGCTTACTTTTGCGCCGGCGCAGGATAAGGTGATCGATATTGGCGGGCAGGTGTCGGCTACCTGCCGCAAGGGCGACAAAATATACGTGGCTGTACACAAATACAACCAGCGGGGCTACATCCTGGAGCTGAATGCCTCGTCGGCAAAGGTGATACGCAAGATACAGCCGGCATTCGATTTTAATCCGGTTGACATATTTTGCAGCGACAGCTCTGAGATAGACAACCCCAACGTTTATGTGGCGTATGTGGATATGGACGATCCTGATGCTATGCTGAAGATGATGTATTTTGATGTAGATCACTACACCATTACCAACACCACGGTAGCTTTAGTTGGCAGTAAGTTGGATCATCTGATAACACCTAATCAAACCATTGTGCTGGGTTGCCTCACCGGAACCTGTGCACAGGACGTATTTTATTTCTATGATTATAGTCTGAACCTCAAAGCCTCACCTTACCTCTTCGACGGGTGCATCCATGATTTTATTTATATGAGCAAAGGCAACACGCACTATATTGCTCAGGTGGACTATTGCGGCAGTAAAATCAGGTTTTTCAGCGACCAGGGCGCAACCTGTACGTTGGTCAATACCACGACTCTTACCCATGCACAAGCAGCAGCTTACAATGCATCCTCTCAATTATTGTATTGTGTAAATGCCAATGCAATCGGAACGATCGATCCGTGGAATGGGTTTACCTTGCAGACGAAGTCTTTCAATTTTCCTGAAACGGTGCATAGTATGTTTTACAACCCAAACGATCATTTTGTGTATGGCATCACGACCAACCTGCTGATGCGTTTTGCGGGAATCAACGTGGAACCGGTTGTTTATAATCTCCCGCAGCTGTTTACGGCCAGCACGCAGCTTGATGATATGGTGATGGATATTGACAACAACAGGTTTTTTTTAGTCTCAACGGGTTCCGGTGATCCCTGGGTTACGACCCACGTTATGATGTTTGACTTTATGAACGATCCGGAGGTAATTGCTACAGGTTCTTATTTTAAAGAGCACTCTTTCAATGCTATGTTTAAGACATACCAGGGCAAAGGGCAACGCCTGAGTTTTTATCCCGGTAAGGAGAATTTGTTTTGTGCCGGCTTTATAACCAGCAACGCCTTGTTTGCTACTACCCACGCCGAAACGCGTACCCTCACCGGAAACTGGAACTGGATTTCTTTTCCGTGCATGCCCCGTTTGGGCAACGATCCGTATAGCTCGCAGGCACTGTTGGAAAATCTCGACCCATTCCCTGATTATTTTAAGCTAATTACAAGTGTGATCGGGGAAAATTATTCATTGACTTATGTATTTCAAAATTGGAATGTTGACGAATTGCCGACGCTAATAAGTACCCAAGGTTATAAATACTTTAGCAGCTCATCGGTTGTCCAGAATCTGCCGGTCCACGGCACGGTGCTCGATCCCAACACGCCCATCCCGCTCAACGCCGCTTACGAAAACTGGATTGGTTACTTCCTGGAATATCCGCTTGATCCGCAGGATGCCTTTGCAGGGGTGTGGAACAAGCTAACGCGCATCTCTACCGAGCACTGGACTTTGATACTAAAAGATGGTGTTATCGTGCAGGGTCCAAGTCTGGATTCGCCGATCCGTTACGGAGATGGTGTGATCGTAACCGTAAAAGAGAACTGCACGCTGGTATGGAACAACGATGCCAGCCCGGGTACTCCTGTAGATCATCCCGCCACCGACTATTACACCTACACCAAAAAAGCAGATTATGTTCCCTTTTATTTTGAAATGGACAGCACCGACGGCATTCAGGAGATAGCCCTGATGGTTGCCGACAGTTGCGTAGGCGCTGCCGTGGTGAGGCCCGGCGACAGCATTACCGAGGTAAACGCGTATTTGGCAGGCATGCCTTCAGGTGAACCCATCACAGTGGAAACCTGGAGCGGCTTTAAGTCGGCCAGGCTGGGCAGCAATGATTATTCGGTGGTGAACCGCATCACCGGTAAGCGCGTCAGCCGTACGATTTATACCGGCGAGCGGCAACCCTACTATGTCATCTCCTTTAAATCCGGCGAATCTGCACGCTGCAATGCGGCGGTGATGCTGCAACCGCCTTCGCCCAATCCTTTCAGCCATTCGGTGATGTGCAGCTTCGTGCTCAACGAGGCTTCCAACGTAACACTCTCTGTTTACGACATGCGCGGGCAGCGCGTAGCTACTCTGATGCAGGGGAGCTACAGCGAAGGCTTTTACGAAGCGGCCTGGAACGGCGGTAGCCCCGGCGGCAAAACCGCCCCCGATGGGATTTACCTCATCCGCCTTTCGGCAAACGACCAAATGATTGCAAATGAAAAAGTAGTGTTGATACGCTAAACATCCAAAAACCTTCTCCCGACCCGACTTCGGGAGAAGGTTTTTTTAAACAATTTAAAAACTAAAATCATGAGACAGAAATCCAAAATATCAACTTTTCTATATTCCTACTTACTACCTACTACTTACTACTTACTATTTTCAATTCTCTTCCTGCTTTCTTCCTCCCTCTCTGCCGCTGTGCTCACCGTAAAGCAGGATGGCACGGGTGATTATACAACTATTCAGCAGGCTATCGACGCTGCCGCTTTCAACGACACGGTGCTGGTTTGGCCGGGTACCTATTATGAAAATCTGCACATCAACGGCAAACCCCTCACCCTTGCCAGTTTGTACCTTACCACTGGCGACCGGCAGTACGTGGTTCAAACCATCATCGATGGCAGCAATGTACAAAAAGCGGTGATAGACATGAATTACCTGCCCGCAGGTACAAAAGGTATGATCTGTGGGCTAACCATTCAAAATGGCAATTCACGTGGAAATCCGGAGATTTATACTTTCGCCGGAGGGGGGATTGTTTTGTATCATGCAGATGCAACTGTATCCGACTGTGTCATCCAAAATAATCTGTCATGTACAGCAGGTGGAGGAATTGCCGTATGGTTTTCTAATCTTGATTTAATTTCGACCACGATAAAAAACAATACAGCTTATGAATATGGCGGAGGAGTATGGGCCGGTGGGGGCGATTACATCAACTTCGACACCATCGATTTAAACAATATTTATTGTAATCATTCCATCAAGGGCAATGATATCTGCAAGCACTTTGAAGTTGAGTGCAACTTTATCAAGCTGGACACATTTACGGTTGCGCAGGATCAGGGATATTGTATGTATAATTATCATACCAACAATGCGATTCCGGTATATGACTACGAATTGCAGGTAAATCATGCCATGATCAATCAGGTAGCCGCCGACGTTTACGTAAGCCCTGACGGCGACAATACCAATAGCGGACTTACACCGGAAGAGCCTCTAAAAAATATCTGGTATGCAATGACCAGGATACAGCCTGATACCAATAACCAGCGTACGATCCATGTGCTGCCCGGAACCTATAGCCCGTCGATTAATGACGAAATATTTCCTGTTAATGCGCGCAGCAACTCCGCCTTAATTGGAGTGGATAAAAACACCTGCGTACTTGATGCCGAAGAGACCTGGCTACATTACAGTGCACGAAGGATGACATATAATTTAGAAATTAAGAACCTGACCCTGCAAAACGGCAGTGCCCTGATTAACGAAAACTATGCCCGTTGTGGTTCAGTACAAATAAATGATGCGGTTTATAATTTTTTGATGGAGAATATTGTAGTAAAAAATTGTTTGGGATTAGACAGGAGCGGCGCTCTTTTGCATACTTACGATAAAATCAGATTGAGAAATGTTGATTTTATTAATAATACAGGAGGGAGGGGGGTGACCTCTTTCTACATAGAAAAGCAAGTCACAAATGATGCTATTAGTATGCAAAATTGTATTGCTGCCTACAACAGACCTTATTTGGATATGTATGGTAGCGGGGGTGGTATTGGTATTACCAACAGTTATACTCAATTGAGACCACTAATTACAAGCAATGCAGGCTTGTTGGTTGCGCATAATTATTGTCGCGATTGGTGGGGTGGCGCCGAGTTTTTGAGTTCAATTACTGTCGGTGCAAGAGAAAGCAGGCTTTCCAATATCACCGTGGCGCACAACGAAAACGAGAACCATCTGCCGGGAGCTTATGCTACCTGGAACAACATGACCAGCTATGTGTATAATTCTGTTTTTTATGGCAACGAGCATCCCTCTATCGTTCTGGGGGTAGAGCCACCACTGCAGACGCCCGGCGTGCTTTATCTGGATTACTCCCTCATCGAGCTGGGTCTCGACGACATCTGGAATCGTCAGAATTACAACATCCTGCATTATGGCGCCAACAACATCGAAGGCAACCCGCTCTTTACCGGCACTGGAGAGCACCCTTACCAGTTGCAGCTCACCTCACCCTGTATAGATGCCGGCACGCCCATGTACCAGGAAGGCATGGAGCCGCCGTACATAAAAAACGAAAATGGGAAACATGTGCTTTACTTTCCTAACCACGACACGCTGCACCTTCCCGCCACCGACCTGGCCGGCAGGGCACGCATCCAGGGCGGAAGAATCGACATGGGCGCCTATGAGTTTGGCGACGTCACGCCGGGCATCTGGCAGGAGCGCCCCAAGTATCTTGGTTATCCTGTAAAAGCCATTCCCAATCCCATGCAGCAAAGTACCTCGATAGAGTTTACACTGTTGGCCGAAGGTCACCTGCGCCTACTTGTACATAGCCTCGAAGGCCACCTGATAAACACGCTGATAGATGCCCAAACCACAGCCGGAAACTTCCGCGTGCGCTGGCATGCCGACGATAGCCAACAACGCAAGCTGCCCAAAGGCTACTACCTGGTGAGTGTAGTGCTCAACGGGCAGGTGCTCGACACAGTGAAGGTGCAGAAGATGTGAGGCAGGGCGCGGGGGGCGGAGCGCATGGTGCGTGGAGCATGGCGCATGGCGCGTGGCGCATGGCGCATAGAGCATAGAGCATAGAGCATGGCGCAAGGAACCAACCGCGGAGGCGGAGAGACGGAGAGGCGCAGAGGAAAGCAAGAAAAAATTGTTTTTGTTAATCTTTGCGCCTCCGCGTCTCAGCGGTGTAATAATGAAAAACCAGGCCTGAGGGACGGGTTTGTTTTTGTAGTTTTGCCGGCTTTTGTTGGACGGGCTGTTACGCAACCTTTCGGCGTAAATGGCCGTCTATTACAAGCGTTCACTAAAACAATGATACCGAAGGGCCGGCTTGCTGATGAAAAAGAAGTTTCTCTCTAACCTTATTCTGTTGATGGTGCTCAATCTGATGGTGAAGCCATTCTGGTTGCTGGGCATCGACCGTACGGTACAAAACGTTGTGGGTGCAGAGGATTACGGCTTTTACTACGTCATCTTCAACTTCTCCTTCCTTTTCAATATTCTGCTCGATTTCGGCATTACCAACTACAACAACCGAAACATAGCGCAGCACAACCAGTTGCTGAACAAGCATTTTTCAGGTATCGTCATCATCAAACTGCTGCTGGCGGTGGTGTACGCGGTGGTAACTTTTTCGGTGGCCTTTCTCATCGGGTTTAATTCGCATCAGTTGGCGATTCTCGGGGTGCTGTGTTTCAATCAGTTTTTGCTGTCGTTTATTCTCTATCTGCGCAGCAACATCTCGGGGTTGCTCATGTTTCGTACCGACAGCTTTCTTTCGATCCTCGATCGTGTGCTAATGATCATCATCTGTGGCGCGCTGCTTTGGGGGCACATCACCACGGAGCCATTCCGCATCGAGTGGTTTGTGTATGCACAAACGGTTTCGTATGTATTTACTGCGATTTTCGCATTAGTGATTGTAGTACGAAAGGCGGCCTTCCGACACTTGAGCTGGAACTTAGCCTTTTTCGTTATTATCATCAAAAAAAGCCTTCCGTTTGCTTTGCTGGTGATGCTGATGGCTTTTTACAACCGCATCGATCCGGTGATGATAGAGCGGCTGCTTCCAAAAGCTATCGGGGAAGAGCAGGTGGGCATCTATGCTTCGGCTTACCGTCTGCTGGATGCAGGCAATATGATCGCATTTTTGTTTGCCGGACTGCTGCTGCCGCTCTTTTCGCGCATGCTCAAATACAACGAGTCGGTGCTACAGATTGTTAAGCTGGCGTTTAGTTTGCTCATCGTGCTTTCCACAGTGGTTGCGTTTGCTTCCTACAGCTATGCCACAGAGCTGATGCAACTGATGTATCATGCGCATGTAGAAGAGTCGGCCAGGGTGTTCAGCATTTTAATGTTTGGATTTATAGCAATTTCATCCTCTTATGTTTTCGGCACTTTGCTCACGGCCAGCGGCAATTTGAAGCTCCTTAACATTATTGCAGCCAGCGGTATGGCCATCAACCTTACCATCAACTTTCTGTTGGTGCCACGTCTGCTGGCCGAAGGGTCGGCCTGGGCAAGTGTGATTACGCAATTTACCACTTCGATCCTGCAGATTTGGTTTGCTTCGCGTCTTTTCCGATGGAAACCTGACCGCAAATATTTGCTTAGCCTGGCAGCATTTGTAGCTGGGGTAGGAGCGCTTGCTTATTTTACACCCCATTTCTCGGATAGCTGGATGATAAACATTGTAAGCATGGGAATTGGCTCGGTGTTGCTGGCTGCATTGTTGAAATTGCTTGATATTAAAAACTTTATTTCAATACTAAAAAGCGACGAAGCTCATTATTAATAATATTAACAACTAATTGGCGGGGGCAAGTGGGAAAGGTTCAATTTAAAAAAACCTACTTTTGCACCCATTTTAATCTTAACATTTATGGCGGTCCGGAGATCTGATTATCCGATTTTTGATTCATCCAACATTTTGTTGTTTCTGCATAAGTGGCGCAAACCGCTGATGGTTGTTACAGCGATAGCGTTTTTAGGGTCTATTCTCTTCTCCTCACCATGGTTTATTACTCCCAAGTTTAAGTCGACGGTGATACTTTATCCGGCAGCAACCAATGCTATTTCCAAAGCTTTGCTTATCGAAAATACTGGCAGCGACAAGGATATCCTTGCTTTTGGCGAAGACGAGGAAACAGAACAGCTTTTGCAGATACTGCATTCCAACCGGATCCGAGACAAGATTATCGAACGCTACGATCTGATGCAACACTATCGCATCAGCCCCAAATCATCCTTCAGGCATACACGTCTTTATCAGAAATATGAAGATAATATTTCTTTTAAGCGTACCGAGTTTATGGCGGTCAAAATCACAGTTCTAGATACTGATCCGCAGATGGCTGCCGACATTGCCAACGATATTGCCGAGCTGCTCGACTCAACCAAGAACGACATGCAAAAGCAACGTGCACAGCGGGCTTTTGAGATTGTAAAAGAGCAGTACTTCAAGCAGCGCGATGAGGTGGCCGCCATGGAAGATTCGCTCTCGAAGCTGCGTAGTTTCGGTGTGCACGATTATGAGTCGCAGGCCGAGATGATCAACCAGCAACTGGCCATAGAGCTTGCCCACGACAATACCGCGGGAGTAAGGCGGCTGGAGCAAAAGCTCGAAGTGTTAGCACAATATGGCGGTCCATACGTGTCGATTCGGGATGCGCTCGAATACGAGAAGAAGCAGCTTAGTATGCTGCGCGCCAAATACGAAGAGGTCAAAACTGATGCACGAGAGGTGCTGCCGGTTAAATTTGTGGTAGACAGTGCTTACACAGCCGAGCGGAAATCCTACCCCATTCGTTGGCTTATCGTATTGGTGGCAACCATTTCGAGTTTTCTTTTTACGCTTATCCTGCTCTTGATTGTCGAAAATGTTACTACTTACTTTCCGGATGTTTTCAGCAGCCTGTCGGGTAATCAAATTGGCAGGAAGTCTTTAAACCGACCACCTGACAAAGACCCGCCGCCGCCCCGGCAAGAATCGCCGCCCCGGTATCAGCAGTGCGACGAGGCGGTAAGTCGGCCGGAGCGCTCGTCGCCAAAAAAAGAAGAAACGGCTGGCGATATCAAAAAAGAAAAAGAGGATGATGCCCCAAAAAGTTACCAACAAAAAAATGAACCTCATAATAATCAACAAACAGAAAAATACAACACGCAAATGAGCAAGTACTTCACAAACACTAATCTACTAAAACTGCTCTTCAAGTGGAAAATCCATCTAGCGATCCTTGTTCTGGCAGCAGTGGTTCTGGCAGCCTTTTTCTCCTCGCCGCTGTTCATCACGCCCATGTTCAAGTCGTTCGCGTTGATTTATCCTTCTAATATGGAGCCATATTCAGGAGAAAGCAGATCGGAACAGATGCTGGAGTTTTTGAAAAGTAAAGAGATACGCGACAAGATCATTCTTAAGTACAATCTCCCCCAACGTTACAAAATCGATAGTTCTTACAAGTATTTTCATTCGACAATTATTTACGAATACAGTAAGAACGTGATCATGAGCAAAACTCCTTTTGAGACTATAAAAATCGAGGTTTTTGATGCTGACCCTGTGGTGGCCTGCAACATGGTGAATGATATTATCAAGTTTTACGATGAGAAGGTGCTTGGTACCCACCATGAAAAGTACAAGGAGGTATTGACGTATTTTGGTGATCGACTGGATGCAAAGCAAGCAGAGATCGACTCTGTCGAAAATATCCTTCACGGAATCCGCACAGAATATGGCATTATCGATTATCCCAACCAGTCGCGTGAAGTAGCGCGCGGTTTCCTGCGTACCGTCGATGGCAACAACGCTGCCCAAAACATCAACACCCGCGAGGTACTTCAACTCAAGGAAAACATCGAAGAATACGGCGGCATCTACACCTACTACAACAATCGTTACTATGACCTTATCGCGGAATACGGCAAAGTGAAAATAGATTACGATGAGGCGCTGATGTTTACCAACCGTAATATCACTTATTCCAATGTAATTTCTGAGCCTTTTCCGGCTGATAAAAAGTCGCACCCTGTTCGTTGGGTTATTGTGCTGCTTGCGGCAGTAGGAGTCTTTATTTCCTCTTTCGTGGTGATACTCATGATGGAAAATATGGATTCGATACGACGCAATTTTTAAATCTTTTTTATTAAAAAAAAACTTCTCAGCTCCTTGACTGAAAAAGTAAAAACATATTGGGTCTACGGCATCAGCCTTTTGTTTATCGTGCTTAATGCGGTGCTCATAGTGCATGAGTTTTACTGGGCTTTGCTGGTACCACTGGTGGCTGTGTTGCTGCTGATGTATATTTTTTCGCTCGACAAGCTTTTGCTGTTCATCGTTTTTGCTACACCCTTGGCTATCAACATCGAAAGTATCGAAGCCAACCTTGGGATTTCGTTGCCCACAGAGCCATTGATGTTTGGCGTGCTCATTTTTTTTATTGTAAAGATTTTCGGAGGGTTCCCTTACGACCGCCGGGTGATGCGCCATCCGCTTACTCTGGCCATACTGCTCAATCTTGCCTGGATTCTCATCACCACTTTTACCAGTGAGCTGCCTGTAGTGAGCATTAAGTTTTTAATGGCGCGACTGTGGTTTGTCATTCCGTTCTATTTTGTTGCTGTTATTTTGTTTCGCAAATTTAGCAACACCAAACGTTTTATCTGGCTCTACGTAATTGGCTTGATGATCGTAATCGGCTACACCCTTGTCAGACATGCGCAATTCGGTTTTACTGAGGTTTCAGGACACTGGGTGATGACGCCATTTTACAACGACCACACCGCCTATGGAGCAGCTATTGCCATGTTTATTCCATTTATCTTTGGATTTATCTTTGACAAGTCGTATAGTTTTTCGGTGCGTGCCACCACGTTGATAGTGTTCCTGGTTTTGATGGCGGCCATCATACTTTCTTATAGCCGCGCTGCCTGGGTAAGCGTCATTGTAGCATTGATAGTCTATTTTATTGTTTTGCTAAAGATCAAGTTCAAATGGTTGCTTACCACTTTTGTTATTTTACTGGTAGCCTTCTTTAGTTTTCAGCATCAGATTCTTGAAGTGCTGGAACGCAATGAGCAGGACTCTTCCACCGACTTTGTGGAGCACGTGCAGTCCATCTATAATATTTCGTCGGATGCCTCCAACCTGGAACGCATCAACCGCTGGCAGGCCGGCTTACGAATGTTTCGGGAGCGTCCGTTTTTGGGATGGGGGCCAGGTACCTACCAGTTTTTATATGCGCCGTTTCAGCGCAGCAAAGAAAAAACCATCATCAGCACCAACGCCGGCGACCTGGGCAATGCCCACAGCGAATACATAGGGCCAATGGCCGAACAGGGGCTGCCGGGATTGCTCACGCTGTTGCTCGTTCTGGGTATCGGCATCTATACCGGCCTCAAGGTGTACCACCGTGCCACCAATCCGGAGGTAAGGCTGATGGCGCTGCTAAGTGTGCTGGCACTTATCGCCTATTTTGTGCACGGCTTCCTCAACAACTTCCTCGACACCGACAAAGCCTCGGTTCCCGTGTGGGGATTCTTTGCCATCATTCTGGCGCTCGATCTCTACCACACCGACGAGAAACGCGATGTGTATTAAAACTTTCTGCGGCGATTGTAGGTTTTTGGAACCAACTAAATTTTAAAAGCTATGATCGCAAAATTCCAAAAAATGACCCACCGCCTCCCCGTGAACTAATGGAGACAAGAATAGATGGTAAGCTGGTTAATAATATTCAAGAAACTATTGAACCAGAAAGGAAACTGAATCAAGAAAAGAATGATATTATAATTCATAAAAAGCTAATTGAAATGGACAAGCAAGAAGATTATCGATTGAACAATGACAAAAATAAGCAAATCGAGATGTTCTTTAAAAACTTCAATATTCTCAAAATAATTTTCAAATGGAAGTTTCATTTGGGAGCTATTGTTTTGATAACTATAATAATGGGAATGGTTTTCTCAGGGTCATTTTTTATCAAACCAAAATATAAATCTTTTGTATTGGTTTATCCTTCTAATATTTCCAAGTATTCGCTTGAAAGTGAAACCGAACAGATGCTTCAATGGTTCGAATCCAGGGATATTGCTGATAGCATGATCCAAAAGTTTGATTTGCCCCAACATTATGAAATTAAGAAAAGTGATAAAAATTACAATTCAAAAATTTATCATACATTTAACAAAAATGTCGTTGTTTCAAAAACAAAATTTGAATCAGTAAAAATTACCGTTAAAGATACTGACCCAAAAATTGCATGTGATATGGCTAATTCCATGATAGATTTTTATAATAAAAAGGTTAGAAATGCCCACAAGGAAAAGTATCAGGAAGTTTTAACAATTGAGAAAAGTAGACTGAATCAAAAACGAGTGCAATTGGATTCATTGATGAAAATAATTAATAATATTCGCACCAAATATGAACTGATTGATTATGGTATCCAAACCAATGAGGTTACTCGGGGATATCTTGGGACTTTTGATGGTTCAAGCATGGCGCAAATTAATCGTAAGGGGGTGGAACGATTAAAACATAATATAGAAACCAAAGGAGATTCTTTATTGCTACTCACCAATCAGCTTTCTGCTGTAATGGCATCATATAGCGACTATAAGATCTCTTATGAGGATGCAAAAAGAAATGTAAATAAAATTCAGACTTTTGCCAGTATTATAACCAGTCCATTTCCAGCCGATAAAAAAGCATACCCGAATCGTTTGGTCATTATTGTTCTAGCAGCATCAGCATCGCTCGTTTTATCATTTTTAATCATAATGATTATCGAGTTTGTTAGTTTAGGCTCACAAAATTTTTAATATGCTACGTTTTGTCCGATAAAGTAAAATTAAATTGGATCTACGGAATCAGTGCATTGTTTATTTTACTCAATGCAATACTGATCATTGAATAGTTTTCGTATAGTTTTTCGCTGCGTGCCACCACTTTTATAGTGTTCCTGGTTTTGGTGGCGGCCATCAAACTTTCTTATAGCCGCGCTGCCTGGGAAAAAACCATCATCAGCACCAACGCCGGCGACCTGGGCAATGCCCACAGCGAATACATAGGGCCAATGCCCGAACAGGGGCGGCCGGGATTACTCACGCTGTTGCTCGTTCTGGGTATCGGCATCTATACCGGCCTCAAGGTGTACCGCCGTGCCACCAATCCGGAGGTAAGGCTGATGGTGCTGCTTAGTGTGCTGGCCCTTATCGCCTATTTTGTGCACGGCTTCCTCAACAACTTCCTCGACACCGACAAAGCTTCGGTTCCCGTCTGGGGATTCTTTGCCATCATCCTGGCGCTCGATCTCTACCACACCGACGAGAAGCGCGAAGTGTATTAATACTTTCTGCAGCGACTATCCGTTATTAAAAAACAACTAAATTTTAAAAGCTATGATCGTAAAAATCAAAAAATTGTCGGTGCTCTGTTTGTTGTTGATTGCTATCAATAGCCAGGCACAGGAATTTAATTTTGGTGCTTCCGCAGGTGTGGATGTTTCCAATATTCGTCTTTCTAATTCGTGTACATATTATTTAGTACAATACGATCCGATGGTAGCTTTCAACCTGAATGCTTTTGCTGCCTACCGAAGTTCCAGCTTTTGGGGAATTACCGCCGAGCCGGGTTTTATTCGAAAAGGAGCGGTAATGTCTGTTGCCTACGATCCTGAAAAGTACAAATCCCAATTGCGTCTTAACTATATCCAGCTACCGCTGTTGGCCGATTTTTACATTACCAAAAAACTCTTCTTATCCGTAGGGCCCGAGTTTGCGTATTTAATGAGTGCAAAGGTTAACAATGACGGAAACAAAACGGATGTTTCTAATGGGTACAACCCGAAATTTGAAATCTCCGGCATGGCCGCCATCAACTACGCCATCTTTCCACGGGTAGATATTGCACTAAGATACAGCCACGGGTTCACAACAACCTCTGAAATATCCTTCACAGATATTCATGGGCAACCCTGTGGGGAAGCCAAAGAGAAAAACCAGTACCTGCAGTTGATGGTGCGCGCCAGAATATTTAATATTAAGAAGTAGCTGTTAGATTTCCACCACGCTTTTATCAGTTTCTCTCGTCTCCCTGAAGCCTTCCCACCGGCCACAGCGGTGCCGGTTTTACAATGGCTTTTTGCTCCTGTATTCTGTCGCCGGTAATCAGTTGCACGCGGTAGATTCCGGGCGGTGTTTGCCAGGTGTCAAACCAGCTAAGATGAAACCCCGGCTGCTGATCAAGCAAGAGTGTGTCGATAGCTTTGGAATCGATATCACAGATTTTTATCCATGATGAGTCAGCTAAGTTTTCATTGCGGTAATAATAAATCGCCAGACCGTTGGGTGCGTTGGGCACCACAAGATGGTTGTCGCCGGTTTGTTCGTAGTTGCCCCACCAGGTGCGCTCCGAATAGTTGCGTTGCAGGCAGGGTTTCACCAGAAACAGGAAGCTCTGCTGCTGCATGATGCTGTCGTGATAATTTTGAAGCGGCCACGCATCGCCAATAAAAGCGCCCCGGCCATAAGTCCCAACTATCAGATCGCTTGCGTCGGGTTGCACTTTTAGGTCTTTCACCGGAACCGGAGGCATATTGTTTTTAAAAGAATCCCAGCTTTTTCCATCATCAAAACTTATAAAGATTCCCGCGTCGCTCCCAAGATACAGCAAACCTTCACGGTTGGGGTCTTCAATAATCACATTTACAGGAGCCATAGGCAATCCTGCGGAAATGGTCTGCCAGCTCTGACCGAAATCTTCTGTTTTGAAAACCAGCGGACGGAAATCATCGGCATGAAAACCGTTTTTACACACGTATGCCTTGCCAGCTTTGTGTGGTGATGCTGCCACGCGGCTCATCCACAAATCTTTGTCGCCGCCCAATTTTGCGATGGCTGCTGTCGATTCTTTCCAGGTTTTTCCACCGTCGGGTGTCATCCATACGCGCCCATCGTCCGTTCCCACCCAAATCACACCGGCTTTCACCGATGATTCGGAAATGGTGGTGATGGTGCAAAACATCATGTGGCCTTTCCCGGCGATTTTCTCAGCATCATTGGTTGTAAGGTCGGGGCTAAGCTCCTCCCAGTTTTCGCCACGATCGATCGAGCGCAGCAGCATCTGACCTCCCGTATAAATTATCTGTGGATTGTGCGGCGAAAGTTCGAGCGGTGTCACCCAGCAATAGCGATACGGTGGCTCGCCTTTGGGCGCTTTGGGTTCGATTGTCATCCGCTCGCCCCGCAACTGATCTACCCGCAGATGTGCTCCAAACTGTGTGGTTGTGTAAAGCCAGCGGTTGTCCTGCGGATCAACTTTGGTGTACATGCCGTCCCACATTCCTGTAATTACCCAGTCGGCAGCGCCAATTTGTCCGCTCCACGCATTCGATGGCCCTTTCCAAACCTCATGGTCCTGCAGCCCCAGATAAACGTTGTAGGGATTTGCATTGTCAGTTTCTACTCCATAGATTTCTCCCAGCGGAATCTGCACGTGGTGTGTAAAGGTTTTGCCGCGATCAAACGATTCGTAGAGGCCGCCATCGCTGCCAACCATCAGGTGACGTCCGTCGCCGGGATCCATCCATAGGGTGCGATGGTCGCCAAAAATATTGCTGCTTAGTGCCTTTGGAGGCCATTGGCAATCGGGCCAGGTGCGGCCACCATCTTCGGAGTAGAGCATCAGGTCGCTCGAAACATAAATGATGTCAGGGTTATCGGAAGCCACCATGATTTTATTAAAAGAGTAGGCCGCTTTCGCGGAAACGTTGCACGTAGTGTCGTTGCGCTTCTCCCAGCTGGCGCCACCATCATCCGAACGATAGACTTCGCCGCCAATCATCTGATCAAAATAGGCGTCGCGCATGTGGCTCATGCCAACGGTTTCGTCGATGACGGTGCCGGGCTTAGGATTCAGGTTTTCGATTACGGTATAGATTATTTCGGGTTGGCTGTGGCACAGTGCGAGTCCAATCCGCCCAAGCTTTCCGCCGGGAAGCCCGCCGTTAAGTTTCTCCCAGTTTTTTCCGCCATCGTTGGTTTTGTAAATGCCGCTTTTCTTACCACCAGCTTCGTAATGCCAAGGATAACGATATTTTTCGTAGGCTGCTGCCAAAAGTATTTCAGGGTTTTCGGGATGAATGATCAGATCGATGACGCCGGTGTTTTTATCGACATACAAAACCTTTTCCCAGTTTTCGCCACCATTGGTAGTTTTAAAAACGCCCCGCATTTCGTTGGCACTGAATAGATGTCCCATTGAAGCCACCCACAAAACGTCTGGATTGGTGGGATGAACGATTACTGTGGAGATATGATGTGTGTCGTCCAACCCTTTGTGCTGCCAGGTTTTGCCGCCATCAACAGATTTGTAAACTCCATTTCCGGCGTGTGAGCTACGGGCGTTGTACGATTCGCCTGTTCCCACCCACACCACCTCCGGGTCAGAAGATGAAATTGCCACAGCGCCAATGCTGCTTGCACCTGTCGAATCGAAAACCTGAAAGAAGCTTGTTCCATTGTTTTCGGTTTTCCAAACTCCGCCGTTGCGTCCTGCTGCATACCACGTAAATTTATAGGCGGCGTCATCGGTTTGGGGCACAGCTATGGCCGAAACCCAGGAGCCGGCGCGGTAAGGTCCCAACGCCCGGTAGTTGACAACATCAGCAATTCGAGCGTTGGATTGGCTGTGCCCAGAGAGAAAGCTACCCATGAAGCAGGCAACCATTAAAAAAGTGATTCCGAATTTTTTCATTTTTAGAACTTTAATACTGTCGGTTGACTTTGCGAAATTTACAGGGGTAAAAGTAGCTCAAAAACTGAAGTCTAAAGCAAATGCCGCTTTCGCGAAAAACAAAACCCGCAAAACTCACGAGAGTTGCGGGTTCAACCGTTCAGACCGGATCGGGTTTTACTTTGTCTTTTTCAATAGGTCGGGCAGCTGACGTACAGCAGCCATTTCGCGCCATTTCTTGCGTGCATCTACGGCGGGTGCTCCGAAGTACACTTTGCCGTTGCCTTCGAGAGATTTATCTACCGCAGAGGTAGCCAGTATGATTGCGCCTTTTCCTATCACTATGTCTTTATTTATGGCAACCCGCCCCCACAGAATTACGTCGTCTTCGATGCGCGTAACGCCGGCAATGGCGGCATGCGATCCAATCAGACAGTTGCGACCGATGTAGGTGTCGTGGCCTACCTGGCAATGGTTGTCGAGCTTGGTACCATCGTCGATGGTGGTGTTGCCCGAAACGCCGCGGTCGATGGAGCAAAGCGCGCCTATCTCTACCCGATTACCAATTACTACCGTGCCGCACGATTCCATCTTGCGATAACCTTCGGGCTTGCGCTGGAAATAATATGCATCGGCGCCAAGCACAGTATTGGAATGAATAATTACATCGTCGCCGATTATCACATGATCGTAAATGCTCGCATTGGCGTGGATGATGCAGTTGCTACCAATCTTTACATGATGTCCAATAAAAACATTGGGCTGTATCACCGTGCCTTCACCAATTTCAGCCGTCGTACTTATGGATGCTGTGGAGGCAACAAATGGCCTGAATTTTCTGGCCAGCGAAACATAAGCAGCAAAGGGATCGTCACTTAGCAGCAGCCCTTTTCCCTCGGGGCATTCCACTTCTTTGTTGATGATGATGGTGGTAGCTTTAGAGTTGAGTGCTTTGTCGTAGTATTTGGGGTGATCTACAAAAGTAAGGTCGCCGGGTTCCACCATGTGAATCTCGTTGATGCCTGTCACAGCATGATCGGCAGTGCCTGTGTAGGTGGCGCCAATCATTTGGGCTATTTCAGCCAGTGTGTAGGTTCTTTTAAATTTCATCTTGAAGTTTCCAATTGTCTATCAATGGAGCAATGCATTTAGTTTTTAAAAAAATAAGACACAAACGCGAGTTCTATGTCTTATTTTAATTTTCTTTTGGAGGAGGTTAGCTCTTCACTCTTTCGAGGTATTCACCGGATCGGGTATCCACTTTAACCACTTCATCGGTATTGATAAACAAAGGTACCTTGATGGTAGCTTCTGTTTCCAGTGTGGCATCTTTGAAGGCGTTGGTGGCCGTGTTGCCTCTTTCGCCAGGCTCGGTGTAGGTCACCTTTAGCTCAACGCTGGTCGGAAGTTCGCACAGCAGCGGGGTTTCGGTGTCGGCGTGATATACAATATCGGCCGTGCTGCCTTCTTTGAGAAACTGTGGTGCATTGATAAGCCCCTCGTCTATGAAAGTCTGTTCAAAGTTTTCGGAATTCATAAAATGATATTGTGTCCCGTCTTTATACAGAAACTGATATGGACGGCGCTCTACCCGCTGGACATCTATTTTTACACCTGCGCTAAAAGTGTTGGGGATTACCTTTCCGGTTTTTATGTTTCTGAGTTTGGTACGCACAAAGGCGCCGCCTTTTCCGGGCTTTACATGTTGAAACTCGACGATGGTGAACAGGTCGTTGTTAAAATCTATTACTAATCCATTTTTAAAATCTGCTGTTGTTGCCATAAAAAATTGTTGCTATAATATTTTGGTCTGAAACTTTTTTACAAAGTAAAAAAAACAATCCTTACGCTTTCGCGGATAAGATCTTATACACTATTTCTTTTGTCGAGACGTCCGTATCCTTTCATCAGTCCGCGTGTGGAACGGCTGATAAAGGCGAGGATGTCGTCGCGGTCGCTGGTGGCGGGCACGTCGGCTTCGATGATAGCGGTAGCCTGCGAAACGTTGAGGCCTTTCAGGTAGATGATGCGGTAAATTTCCTGGATGTCGTTGATGCGTTCGTTGGAATATCCGCGGCGGCGCAGCCCAATGCTATTGATGCCCACGTACGAAAGCGGTTCACGTGCTGCTTTGGAGAAGGGCGGTACATCTTTGCGCACCAGCGCTCCACCCGATATAAAACTGTGCATGCCTATTTGTACAAATTGATGCACCGCCGTCATGCCGCCGATGATGGCGTAGTCGTCGATGGTAATATGACCGGCCAGAGTGGCTGCATTGGCAAGGATTACGTTGTTGCCGATGATGCAGTCGTGGGCGATGTGCACGTAGGCCATCAGCAGGCAGTTGTCGCCAATTGTCGTTTCCATGTTGGCTTTGGTGCCGCGGTTGATGGTAACAAATTCCCGCACGGTCGTGTTGTTGCCGATTTTCACCAGCGTATCCTCGCCGTCATATTTCAAATCCTGCGGGATGGCGGCTATTACCGCTCCCGGAAATATTCTGCAGTTGCTGCCGATACGGGCACCTTCCATTATGGTGACGTTGGAGCCTATCCAGGTGCCATCGCCGATTACCACGTTTTTTTCGATATTAACAAAAGGCTCTATCACCACGTTTTTGGCGAGCTTGGCCTGCGGATGGACGTAAGCTAATGGTTGATTCATTGTCTAGTTTTTTTTCATGATACGAGCAAGCATCTTCGCTTCCATAACTACTTTTTTGCCGACATATGCTGTGCCGGTCATATGGCACAATCCCCGCCGGATGGGATCGATCAGGTGTAATTTAAAAATAAGCGTGTCGCCGGGAACTACCTTATTGCGAAACTTTACTTCTTCAATTTTCAAAAAGAAAGTAAGATAATTTTCAGGATCAGGAACGCTGTTCAGGGCAAGCATACCGCCGGTTTGCGCCATGGCTTCTATTTGTAACACGCCGGGCATAACAGGCTCTTCGGGAAAGTGGCCGACAAAAAACGATTCGTTCATGGTTACGTTTTTGAGTCCTACCACATGGGTTTCGCTCATTTCCAGAATTTTATCGATGAGCAGGAATGGTGGCCGGTGTGGCAGCATCTTTTGGATAGCCATTATGTCGAAGAGTGGCGCAGCGTTAGGGTCGTAAGTTGGAATATATTCTTCGGCTGTACGCTCAAAATGTTTTTTGATCATGCGTGCAAAAGCTACGTTGGCGGCGTGTCCGGGGCGACTGGCAATTACATGCCCACGGATGGGTTTGCCTGCCAGTGCCAGATCGCCAACTACATCGAGTAGCTTGTGGCGTGCAGGCTCGTTTTGGAACTGCAGATCAAGATTATTGAGCACTCCGTCCGATTTCACCTTTACTGTAGGCTTATTGAAAAGTTTTGCCAGCCGGTCGAGTTCCTCCTGGCTTACTTGTTTATTAACAAAAACAATAGCATTGCTCAGGTCGCCACCTTTTATCAGTTCGTGCTTGAGCAGATGTTCCAGCTCGTGCAGAAAGACAAACGTGCGGCAATTGGCGATTTCGGTGGGGTAGTCGCTGATTTTTTCGAGTGAAGCATTTTGTGTTCCGAGCACCTTGGTCTCGAAATCGATCATCACCGACACTCTGTAATTTTTGGCCGGGATAAGGTGTAGCTCAACTTTGTTGTCGGGATCGGTATAGCTAATCACTGTTTCCGGCTCGTAATATTCGCGTTCAGCGTCCTGCTCTTCAATACCTGCCTTCTGCAACGCTTCCACAAAATAGCGTGCACTGCCGTCCATAATGGGCATTTCAGGGCCGTTTACTTCTATAAGGCAGTTGTCGATGCCCAGACCTGCCAACGCCGAAAGGGCATGCTCGACAGTATAAACACGGGCGCCATTTTTTTCGATACATGTGCCGCGGTCGGTGCTGAAAACATTATCAACAATGGCTTCGATAACAGGCTGTCCTTCCATATCGACGCGCTTGAAGGCATAGCCATGCCGGGCTGGTGCCGGATGAAAAGTCATGGTGACTTCAGCACCGGTATGCAGCCCCAGGCCGGATATGGTGGCGGGCTTTTGAATGGTATTTTGTAATTTCATAATTTCATCTTAAAAGTCCAAAATGAAGCGCTTGCAAAAGTATGAAAATTTTAAAATGAAGATTATCAAGAAGTGTTGTCGGGAAGGAGGAAGTTGTCGGGTTGTCGGTTAGTTTTAGGAAAGGCCGGATTATTTGTTCCCTAGTCCAAACGAGGCCACATTTTCACGTTGTCGAAAAGGAGGGGGTTGGTGTTTGGACGAGTCTCAACCTCGTCCTTTCTATATCAATAGGCTCAGCCTATGTTGAACTGTATTCATTAATCAAGATTCGATTTCTAATTTCTAATTTCTGAATTTCAAATTCAAATCGTCAATCGGGTTCAAATACCTTTGGGCATCTTCTTTTGAATTTAAATTAGTTATTTCTTTTACTTTGCCTTTAAAGGTGTGAATAACAGTAATGTTGCCAATGTTGAGTGCAGTGCTTCCAATGTCGTTGTTATTATCAATCAATACTTTGTAGCCATTGAGCCGGCTCTGATATTGCTTTTGATCAGCCGAAACAATCCATGTGAACTTGTCAGATGATTCAGGGAGGTTCTCTAAAAGTTCTTCAAAAACAACTTCTATGCATCCGATACAGCCATAACTTGGAATTATCAAATAATAATGTTCATCATCAGCAATCGACAATCCGAATGTTTTATTTAGGTAATGATCAAATATCGCTGTTGCAGATGGCGTGCGGGAGCAACCAATAAGCAAGGTGGTAATAAAAGTAAGTACTATCGTAGCGATTTTCATCTTTTAGGCTTGTATTTTAGTTTTACTATTCGCAATGAATCCGCAGTCCTTTCGGTCATCCTCCACACCAATACACCGTCGCTGGCTTCCATAATAAAAGGTGCCCACTCCCGCGAATCAAAACGCTGTTCGGCTACTACTATTTTCGCTTCTATATCAAAAACAATTAACGACCAGTCCTTGGCTTTTCTGGCTGTAAACCCATCTTTCTGATGGAGCGTAGTTGGCAACGTGGCGAATCGGTAAAGCATGTTTTGTTGCTTGTCAATAAAAATGTCAGTATAACGAAACTGCCCAAAATCATAGCGTTTGTGATAAACCATATTGCGGCTGCTATCATCATCGAAGGCAACCGCATTTTCTTTGTATCTGCTCTCGCACAAGTAACCATTCAAAACAGCAGCATGCGTATCATAAAAATAAATGCTATCCGATAAGCCAAAGGAAACTACCAGCGCATCGTGATAGTGGTTGATAAAAGGAACGACGTCCAAATAGAAATCCCCGTTTTGGTATGTTTCGGGAAATGATATTGGTAATACTGTCCATTCGCTTGTGGTAATATCGAGTGATCCGACAGGCTGCACCTGTGAAAAGTATTTTTTTCGCTCCTCAGGTTGCGTTAGATCATAACTTCCCACAAGCGGAAAATAAAGACAATTGCCAAAAAAGGTGAGTGGAGCCATCGAGGAGATTTCGCCTGCAAAAGTGGATGCACCAGCACCGTCCCAATCTTTGAGTAGTTGCCCGTTATCATCCACCAAAAAAATATGGTTGCGGTACTGCACAAAAACAGAATCCTGACGGTAAACTACAAATCGTGAAAAATACTTCTTTTCAGGTTTGATTTTTAAAATCCGGTGCAATGGGATTTTTTCCCTAATACGCATGTCGGTAAGCGTGCGAAAAGTAAGCACTGAATCGACCTGATTAAACACAACCATGCTCTCTACACCATCAGATACGTAGTAATCAACAAATCTGATATCGGCGTCTTTGTGAATTCTAAATTCTTCTGCTATTTCAAAAACTATAGGATGATTGTTGCAACTTACAATAAGCAAAATCATAGGTAAGTAGAAAATAAATAAAGAGTTAGAAAATTTCTTTTTCATTTTTAATAAGAATAAAACTTGTACAAATCACGGAAAAACTGGATTATCGTTCAGGTTTGGAAAATTGAACCAATCATCTATATTTTAAAAAGCGACACCGTTGGTAAACCCTCTGCGCCTTGTTCTCCGCGCCCAGCGCCCAGCGAACTATTTACCTACTTTCTTCTCGATGGCATCGATGCGGTCCACGATTTTTTGAAAATTGCGGAAGTGCACGTAAGCTTTTCGGTATTTTCCGGCCTCGAAAGCCGGTGAGCCAAATAAGATTGCGTCTTCTTTTACATTTGTCGAAATGCCCGACTGCGCGGCGATCTTTACGTTATCACCAATTCGGATATGCCCGATGATGCCCACCTGCGCGGCAATCATACAATTGCGACCCACGTGCGTGGAGCCTGCAATGCCGCTTTGAGCAGCTATCACCGTGTTTTCGCCAATCTCTACATTGTGGGCTATTTGTATCAGGTTGTCGAGCTTTACGCCACGACGGATGATGGTGGAGCCAAGTGTTGCCCGGTCGATGCAGGTGTTGGCACCAATTTCCACATTGTCTTCAATGATCACATTTCCAATCTGGGCTATCTTTTTGTAGTTGTGGTCGCTTTGGGGTGCAAAACCAAAACCATCGGCACCGATGACAACTCCCGAATGGATGACGCAATGCGCTCCGATAAGGTTGTCGGAATAGATTTTAACACCAGCAAAAATCGTAGTGTCGTTTCCGATTTTGGTATTGTCGCCTACAAAAACCTGCGGATAAATTTTGGTGTTGTCGCCGATAACGGCATTGTCGCCGATTACTGCCTGCGGGCCGATGTAAACATCTTTGCCTATCGTTGCTGATGGCGCGATAGAAGCCTGCGGTGAGATGCCTTTTTTATTGAGTTTGATCTGGTTGTAAACTTCGAGCAATTGCGCGAAAGCGCCATAAGCATCCTCCACGCGAATGAGCGTGGGAGCAATGGGTTGTCCGGCATCAAAATCTTTATCTACAATCACAATGGTTGCCTTCGTGTCGTAAATAAAATGCTTGTATTTGGGATTGGCCAGAAACGACAATGCGCCCGGTTCACCTTCTTCTATCTTGGCTAATTTGTCGACGGTTGCTTCTGCATTGCCGTCCACGGTACCTTGCAGAATTTCTGCTATCTGTTGTGCTGTAAATTTCATATGATTTCAGAAAAAGTGGTTAATATCTTATCGATAACTCTAGTGATGTTTTTCAAATTCCCAATCATTCTTGTCTGGTAAACATAATTTTCCATAAATAGATTCTTCACTCCACTGCGTTTCGTTCAGAATGACAGGCTGTTAGGGTTCTTGGGAGGGCTTAGTCGGCGGCGCAGCCGCCGACTAAGCCCTCCCTCCCCCAATCCATCGCAAGCCCTTGTCTTTCTGATCCGCCAACTGGCGGAGAAGAATCTATTGTTTTTAAATGGACACCAGTGATTTCCATTAAATAAATCCCAAAATTAATAACTTTAACAACCTCAATGAAAATGCTTGTTCTGGTCTTTTACTTTTGAATTATTGGTCTTTGAAATTTATTTGTAATTTTCTAATTTGTGATTTGTAATTTCTCATAGTATCCTTTTGCTCATTTAATGCCCGGGTAGCTCATATTGTTTAGGATAGCAAACAAAATATTTTGTGACATGCGCCGAGAGTACTTCGGCATTCATTTGATCAGAAACCTGCGCATAATCTCTTACGGAGCCATCGCAAAAAGCTATATTTATATTTTCGTGTGCGGGGTCGTAGGCTGTGTTGACGGCCTTACCGGCAATGAGTAAGTAGCTGATTTCGTCGTCGCTGAAGCCGGTTTCTTTTTTGATGACCTGGCGCAGATCGTCGATTTGCTGGGCATCGACGGGCTGGCGTGTAAGCTCTGTGCGAAATAGCTGCCGCCGAACCAATTGGTTGCTAAGCATACGCAACACCGCATCTTTGCTCTGGCACCACTCTTTGATGGAACTGAAAATGTCGAAGTCGTCCAGTTGCCCGAAAGTGTGGAGCAGTTCGGGGTCATCGTCAAAATTACGCTTTCGCGGATCGTCATAAAGAAAGGTGCGCAGAGATGAGGTGGCGAAAATATTCTCACCTTGCTGCGCTAACCAGCGCGCCCGGCGCATGATGCTGATGAGCATTTGTTCGGCGGAAATTACGGTTTTGTGCAAATACACCTGCCAGTACATCAGGCGCCGCGCCACGATAAATTTATCGATACTATAAATACCTTTGGCTTCGATGGCCAGCTGGTCGTCGTGTACATCGAGCATTTTAATAATGCGGTCGGTGTTGATGACACCTTCCGAAACGCCCGTAAAAAAGCTGTCGCGCGTCAGATAGTCGAGCCGGTCCATGTCGAGCTGCCCCGACACCAGGCTATGCAGAAAATGTTTTGGATAGTTGTCGCTGTAAATATTAATGGCGGTATCCATATCATTTCCCACAAGACTATGCATGCGTTGCATAAAAAGCAGCGAAAGTGCTTCGTGGCTCATGTCGGGCACCAGGGTGCGCTCGAGCGAATGGGAGTAAGGGCCGTGTCCGATGTCGTGAAGTAAAATGGCCAGCAGTACGCCACGTTCTTCGGCAGAAGTGATGCTGTGGCCTTTCGAGCGCAGCACCTCCAGCGCCTGCTGCATCAGATGCATGGCTCCCAGGGCATGATGAAAACGCGTGTGCAATGCTCCGGGATACACCAGATGCGTCATGCCGAGCTGCTTGATGCGCCGCAAACGCTGAAAGTATGGGTGTTCGATCACATCGAAAAGCAACGCATGGGGCAGGCTTATGAATCCATAAACCGGATCGTTGATGATCTTCCGCTTGTTACGTTCTTGCTTCACGCTGAATGGCTATTGATGAATTGCAGCTTCGTCCTTCGTTAAAAATCATTAACCTTATGTAATAATAAAGCCGCTCTGCTTGTTTGTTAAGTACTGTACCAAAAAAAACAAAAGTACATCTATTCACTAAACCTCCTATCTGCATGGATAAAATCAAAATTTTGTGGGTCGACGATGAAATTGAATTGTTGAAACCTCACATCATGTTTCTTGAGCAAAAGGGTTACAATGTTTCCTCTTCCAATAATGGCAACGATGCGCTTGATATGATGCGCGAAGAGCCGTTCGACATTGTGTTTCTCGACGAAAATATGCCCGGACTCTCCGGCATCGAAACTTTGGCAGAGATAAAGAAGCTGCAGCCAAATCTTCCTGTGGTGATGATTACCAAAAGCGAAGAAGAGTCCATCATGGAAGATGCTATCGGATCCAACATTGCTGATTATCTCATCAAGCCGGTAAAACCAAACCAAATTTTGCTTTCGCTGAAAAAAAACCTGGAGAACCGTAAGATCGTCAGCGAGAAAAAGACTTTTGCTTACCAGCAGGAGTTCCGCAACATCGGCATGGAAATTTCCAGCAATCTGGGACACAGCGAATGGGTAGATGTTTACAAAAAACTTGTCCGTTGGGAATTGGAGCTGGCACGCTCCCAGGACGAAGGCATCATAGAAGTGTTGAAGATGCAGAAAGAGGAAGCCAATCAGGCGTTTGCCAAATTCATCGAGCGGCAATACCTTGAGTGGATCAACGGTCGCACCGACGACAAGCCGCTATTGTCGCACACAATCTTTCGGGATAAAATTTTGCCGCACGTCGACAAAGATTCCAATCTTTTTGTCATCCTCATCGACAACTTGCGCTACGATCAGTGGAAAGTGTTGCAACCTATCATCGAACAGTCTTTCCGCATCGAATCCGAAGACATTTATTATAGCATCCTGCCCACCACCACGCAATATGCGCGCAATGCTTTTTTTGCCGGACTGCTGCCCAGCGAGATCGAAAAAAAATACCCCAACTATTGGGTGAACGAGGATGAGGAAGGTACTAAAAACCAATACGAGGAGGAGCTGCTGCGCGAACAACTGAAGCGCCACGGCAAAGATGTGAAGCTCTCGTATCACAAAATTCTGAATCTTACCGCAGGTCGCAAACTGATGGATAACATGTCGAACCTGATGCAGAACAATCTCAACGTGATCGTTTATAACTTTGTGGATATGCTCTCGCACGCCCGCACCGAGATGGAGATTATCCGCGAGCTTGCTGACGATGAGCCTGCCTACCGCTCACTCACCATCTCATGGTTTGAGCATTCGCCGCTAATCGACATCATGCGTTTTATAGCTTCCAAAGGCGCCAGCGTAGTGCTCACCACCGACCACGGCACCGTGCGTGTTCAAAATCCTGTAAAGGTAGTCGGCGACCGCAACACCAACACCAACCTGCGCTACAAAACCGGCCGAAGCCTAAACTACAACAGGAAAGACGTTTTCGAGGTGCGCAATCCTTCCGAGATTTTTCTGCCGCGCCTCAACGTGAGCTCCTCTTATGTTTTCTGCCGCAGCTACGACTTCTTTGCCTATCCCAATAATTACAATTACTACGTCAATTATTACCGCAACACCTTTCAGCATGGAGGTGTGTCGCTTGAAGAGATGCTCATCCCCTTTGTACGCCTAAAAGCTAAATAAAGGTTAGAAAGAAGATGTGAGTGTTGAGCAAGAAGTAGGTAGAAATATTAATAACTTTCCTGAACTGGACGAGGCACAGCCTCGTCCATTTTATTTTTACATGCTTCGACCTGTTTTAGAAACGTGCGCGGAGCCTAAAGAAATAGTTGCAACATAGGACGGATCTTAAGCTGAACTTAAAAGTTCTATCTTCAAATGTGCGCATTATTGTGATGAACCGCTAGTATTAATATTTTACTTTTTAATAATTTTCCCTTTGTACAAAGGATTGCTGTATTTATCAAAACCAATAACAAAGTAAATTCCCAGGTTCAGGTTGGTCATGTCAATGGTGTTGCTGTTTCGCCTCATAATTAATTTGCCCATCAAATCATAAAGTTCGAATGAAGTAATTTCTTCTGCGGAAAAAGTAGCAATGTCCTTTACAGGATTTGGAAATGCCTTCAGGGTTTTTACCAATCCGTTTTCGGTAATTGAAGTAATTGTGATATAGATGATTTCTTCCACAAAGCTACTGTTATGAATTACAGCCTCTTCTGCTAAGGTTGCTACTGCAGCTTTCACAACGTTAGACATAAATGTAAAATTTAAGGTGCCTATTGTATCGCCTGGTAAATGGTAATTGGGATTCCTGAATTCGGCAGTTCCAGTAAGCATTACTGCAGGGTGATCAGCTTTCCAAAACGGTCCATGATCACTTCTTCCCAAATCAGGCGCTACTATTTCCCAATTTTCCGGGGCAACAAAAGTGATAACTTTTAATTCAGGAACATACATTTCTGCTGCATTGTCAAATGCTAACTCCCAATCATTCTGATTTACAACACCAAAATTACCAATGAAGTTTCCTCTAAAAGAATCATTTTCAATTTCTGCATATTGAATTGGAAATAATAAGTCAAACCCGGCAGGTAATGATTGAGTATTTGGTTCTTCCGTATAATACCCAATCATTTCAAAATTGAGAACCCCAGCAATTTGCTCTTCCGGACTTACATTTTCCTGGACAAAGGCATTACTTCCATACAAACCTGCTTCTTCTAAATCAAACCCAATAAATTTTATAGTTTTTTTAAAATTGTAATTGGATAGGATTCTTGCTGCTTCCAAAAAACCAACAACTCCAGACCCGTTATCATCAGCTCCAGGAGTGACAGTTTGGGAGTCGTAATGAGCATCACATATATAGATATACTCGTCATCTATGGTTCCAGTCTTTGTTCCTATATAATTCTTACCTGTATAGGTTCCAAGATCAAAATCTTGAATGGTACTATTCAATCCATAGTCCGTAAATCGTTGTACAATGAAATCTCTTGTTTCTTGAAGATGGACTGGCCCTGTAAGTCGATGTCGAATCCCTTCAATAAATTCTAAATCTGATTTCAAGTTATTACTATCCACTTGATTAACTATTGATTGAATATCTATTTCTGCCATGTCATCTGCAACCAATTTAATAGTATAGTCTGTTGAGTACGTTAGTTCATCTGCAAAATTCCATTCTATAGATTTGTCTGTTCCAGGAGTAACCATATTCAGATCACCTGTGGCACTGCTTGTATTAATAGAATAAGTAATTTCTTCATTATTTTTAACATGTAAAGATACATTGACATCATCATTTTCAAAATCAAATAAATCATATTGAATTGTGAGCACATTTCCTGTAATGGACAAATTAAAATTAGATATTTGTGGCGCTTGGTTTTGTGCGAATGGTACCCCTACGGAACACACAAATAAAATCAGTAGTAAAAGTCTCGCCGAGATCATGGTGAATTCTAACTTAATTGAAGTAGTTTTTGTTTTCATAATTGTAAGTTTTAGAAATATTTATAAATGTTAATTACTTTTTAATAATTTTCCCTTTGTACAAAGGATCGCTGTATCTATCAAAACCAATAACAAAGTAAACTCCCGGGTGCAGGTTGGTCATGTCAATGGTGTTGCTGTTTCGCCTCATGATTAATTTGCCCATCAAATCATAAAGTTCGAAGAATGTAATTTCTTCTGCGGAAAAGGTAGCAATGTCATTCACTGGATTGGGATAAAGACTTATTGCTAACTTTTTCTTAACAGACGGTAGTGATGTTACCATTTCACATTCTACTTTCAAACTATCAAACCAAACAAGTGAATAGGTGGTAGCCGGAATAAAACATGTAGCATGACTTCCGCTTGGATACACATCTATTGCCTGTACATCGGGTGCTCCTAATGCGTTCATAGTGTCCAGTGCTACAATTGAATTTTCGAAAGTTACTAAATCATCCATAGTACAATATAACATACGAACAGGCTCCTGTGGGATCCAGTTGTACAGGTCATTGTCTCTTAGATCTACTCTGACAGGGTGATTGGGCATGCTCAGTATATTGTCCAGTACCGAGTCCTGCATAAATGCATAAAGATTGGTTGGGAGATAGGGCGGATTTGTGCCTGCAGCTATCCAGTTAGCTATTGTCGTAGCAAAAGCGGGGTCATAATAATCATCATAACTTTTATATAAATTTCCATAAACATATTGATAGGACGCAAAGGTGTATGGAAGGTATGCGGGTACCGGATACGTTGAGCCTCCCAAGACAAAATCAAGCATGGCTGAAGAAATAGCATAAGGCCCCGACATGGGAGCTGAGGCAACAACATTAAATTCACTTTGCAAATTGTTCACTTTAATGTATTTGTGCGCAGCCATCGTGGAATGACCACCTTGCGAATACCCGGCTAAAAACAACTGGTTGTTATCCCGGATTTGAAGTGAATCCATCAAAAATTCCCTTGCAGCACGAATCAAATCAATGCTCGCCGTTGCTTCCGACTCCCAATGTAC
>DASRND010000006.1 GCA_035647615.1 Bacteroidales bacterium
TGTTTTCATAGTTGTAGGTTTTAGTAATGTTTATAAATGTTAATTACTTTTTAATAATTTTCCCTTTGTACGAAGGATCGCTGTATTTATCACATCTCCTTCTGTATCAGTACAGTTGGAGTGAATGGTTTGGAAATTTTCTATGTCTGCCTGAGTTGAAAACTCAATGCCATCAGGCTGGCAGGCGTGCCCGCCAAATGCTGGCTGTGACTTTGGCAGGCGGGGTGGCGAAAATGCCATAGCTTGAATGGATATCGCCAATACGATTGATAAGGTTAGATTTTTCATGATAACAGTGTTTTAGGTTAAGCGACAAAACTAAGCCACGCGAATACTAACCGCTATCACTATTGTAACAATTGATATCAATCTGGTAACATGGAGGAAAAAGGCTACTATTTTGCGTATTCTAAAGGGGTTTCTCCAAAGTGTTCCTTGAAGCAGGCTGAGAAATAGGAAGGGCTGCTAAATCCTGTATCATAAGCAATTTCGGCAACAGTGGCACTTTTCGATTTAAGCAAAACAGCGGCTTTGTTCAGCCGGATTATTTTGATGAACTCCGTTGCGGATTGATCTGTGATTGCCTTTAATTTTCGATGCAGTTGCATTCTGCTCAGACCCATCTGACCGCTAAATGACGAAACGCCGAACTCACTATCCGACATTCCTTTTTCGGCCACTTCGTATGCTTTTATCAAAAATTGCTCATCCATGGAAGTAATTCCGCTATCTTTTAAGTCGGTCAGTTTTGGGGAAACTGAATAGGATAATTTCTTGCCAAAGACTTCGCGGAGCCTTTTTCTTTGTTTGATCAGGTTGTTAATCCTGACAAGCAATTCATCGGCATCAAAGGGCTTGGTGAGGAAATCGTCAGCCCCGGTCTCAAGCCCTTCCATTTTACTTTCTTTGGATACTTTTGCCGTTAAAAGTATAATCGGGATGTGACTTGTCCTTTCATCGGTTTTTAGTTGGAGGGTCATTTCGTTGCCATCTAATTCGGGCATCATCAGGTCGCTTACAATAAGGTCTGGAATACGTTCGATGGCTTTTTCTGCGCCTTCTTTTCCATTTGTAGCTTCCATAATATTATATGAACCAACAAGGTGGCTTTTAATGTACGACCGCATATCTTCATTGTCCTCTACAATCAAAAGCAATGGCAGGTTGCTGTTCTCAATCACTTCTGTTTTTATTTCCGTTTTGATTTCTACATCCTGTGAGAATAGATAATCATCGTTCAATAAATCATCATCCGTTTCCGAAATCTTCTTGCCGGCGTCTGAATTGGAGACCTTACGGAGATAGATTTCATCTTCTGTAAGATGGTCTTTGCCCAACGGAAAGAAAACAGTGAAAGTCGTTCCCACTCCGGCTTCACTATCCACTGTTATTGTTCCATGGTGTAATTCAACAAGTTCTTTGGTGAGGGCCAGTCCGATGCCGGTTCCGAGATAGGTTTTCATTTGTTGTTCATCCACCTGGTAAAAACGGTCGAAAACATGGGGCAGCTTTTCTTTTCGGATACCAATGCCAGTGTCGGAGAAGGTGATTTGAACCCCCCGAACCCCTTTTGGTAAATTGGGAGTGCCGTGGGTCTCCCCCCTCAAGGAGGGATTAAGGAGGGTAATGCTAACTTTAATCTTCCCCCCTTTTTCAGTAAATTTAAAAGCATTCGACAGCAGGTTATTGACTACCTTTTCAAATTTGATCGAATCAATGTAAACAATGTGCTCCTCCGCATCGCTTTCAAACTCAAGTTTGATACCTTTGTCCTCAGCCATTGAATGAAAAGATTGTAAAAACAAGCTGGTTAATTTTACAATATTTTCAGGGCGGGCTTTTAATTTCATCTTTCCCGATTCCAGCTTGGAAAGGCTCAACAACTGGTTGATCAGGGTTTGCAACCTTCGGGCATTTCGCCTTACCAGATTAATTTCCTGTTTTTGTTCTTCATTGTTTAGCGTACCAATGAACCTATCCAGGGGTCCCAGTATCAATGTTAGGGGTGTTCGGAATTCGTGGGAAATATTCGAGAAGAATTTATTTTTTTCTATATCCAGCTCTGCCAGGTTCTCAGCATTTTGGTGCTCCAGTTCCAATTCCTGTCGTAAGTATAGTTTTCTTAATTCGTTTCGACGAACCAGGTATAACAAGCCTGCGAATGCCAAAGCATAAATCAAATAGGCCCACCATGTTTTCCAAAATGGCGATAAAATCAGCAATTCCAGGCTGGCTCCTTCTTCATTCCAGTAGCCATCGTTGTTGCTGCCTTTTACCCTGAAAGTGTAATTCCCCGGACTAAGGTTTGTGTAATAGGCAGTCCGCCTGCCTCCAACATACTCCCAGTCTTCATCATAGCCTTCGAGCATATAGGCATATTGGTTCTTCCCCGAATTAATGTAATTGAGGGCAACGAAATCAAAGCTAAAATCATTTTCGTTGTATCGTAATTCAATATCCTCCAACTCGTAAAGTGGTTTATCAAAATACTTTGGTTCTCCCGCAACTGACAATGAAGTGATGTAAACCGGAGGTAAAATTTTGTTTTCTTTAATACTGTCCGGATGAAAAACGTTAAACCCATCCCTGCTGCCAAAACACAACCAGCCATCAGCATCTTTGTATGAACTTCTGTTTATGAATTCAAGACTGACCAATCCATCACCCATATCAAAGTTCCGGATAGAATAATCATGTGGATCAACCCTTGATAGACCCTGGTTTGATGATGCCCAGACAACTCCGCGGTCATCAATCTCAATGGCATTAATCGTATTGCTTGGTAGCCCATCATTTTTAGTAAGTTCGGTAAAGGTCATATTTTTTCGGTTCAATTTTAATATGCCTCCTTGAGAAGAGGAAAACCAAAGATTTGTAGAATCATCCTCTTCTATACCCCAAATTACGGATCGATCTGTACCACTTTTATCGAGAGCATCCGGTAAATAATGGACAAAGCTGGTATCCTTTCTGTTTAATCTTTCAAGATAATCCCCCCCAAACCAGAGTTCGCCATAAGAATCCTCAAAAATTACCCGGATATCATGATTCAAAATACTGGTGCTATCATTGTCATCAGGGTAAAAGCGTATAAATTTACCTGTTTCTCTATCCATTATGTTCAATCCATTTCTTGTTCCTATCCATAATGTGCCATGGCTATCTTCAACAACGCTCTCGATAATATTTTGGCTTATGGTTGCACTATCATCCAGATCATGTTGAAAACGTGTAAAACTGTTGGTGTTGTAATCATAGTGGTTCAAACCAGCCCAGGTCCCAAACCATAGGTTTTGATCGTGATCTTCATACATAGCACTTATCCTGTTTCCACTTATACTTTTAGGATCATCAGCATCATATCCGAAATGTTCAAGATTTTCATAAATTTTATGGTTATTCGTTTTTGACCTGTTCAATCCACCGCCATGCGCATCGCCAATCCAAAAGTTGCCTTTGCTATCTGAAAGGAACGTAGATATCCCTTTACCAGAAAGATTATTATTGACATTGGTCTTTTTTTGTATTTTCCTAAAAGCGTTCGAAAACTGGTTTATCCTGTTAACTCCACTGTTTGGCACAATTATCCACGTTTGGCCAGATCGGTCATCCAGTATTTGTTTTACATAACTATCACCTATACTGCTTAGGTTTTCCGGAGCGTTAAGGTAGTGATGCAAAACCTTTGTTGAGGGATTGTACCTGAAAAATCCATCAGTGCAGGGAAAGTTTAAATTACCGTTATTATCTTCATAAATATCGCTTAAAAAAATGTACCTGTCATGAAAATCAGATCGCTTTGGTACATGATAATTAGTAAATTGACGTGTTTTCTTGTTTAACAAAGAAAAGCCTTTTACGCCTGCGATCCAGATATTCCCGTTTGAGTCTTTAAATACTTTGTACAGGTAATTATTGATTATGGAATTTTTGTTGTTTTCATCATGCAGATATTGCCTGAACTTCCCTTTTTCTTTGTCAATGATTTCGAGTAAGCCTCCACCGAGAGTTGCAATCCAAATCGTTCCTTCATTATCTTCTACCATCGACCTAACCTCTTTACCTACAAAACTTTTGGGATTAGCCGGATCATTTTTAAAATGTGAAAATGTTGCGGATTTTTTGTTAAACCTATTGAGTGTAAAATCACCTCCAGTTTCACTTGAGCAAACCCAAACTACTCCGGACGCATCTATAAATATGTAATCAGTGGTGCTACCATAAATGCCTTTTGATGGATTCAAGGTATCTTTTGAGAAGGATCTGAACCGCTCTGTTTCTTTGTTAAATCGAAATAAACCTAAACCATAAACATCAATCCATAAATAATTACCATCTTGTAATATCATCTTAATGCTATTGTGATCACCTTTAAAACTCAGGGTATCCGGCAAGTAATTGATGAAAGTTTGGTTTGCCCGGTTGTATTTACTGATCCCCAAATATGTTCCAAACCACATGGTTCCGTTAGGTTCTTCTAAAATATCAAGAATCCAACTATTTAATAAAGATTCAGGGTTTTTAGGATCGGCAGTGAATACTTTGAATTCATAGCCGTCATACAGATTCAATCCATATTGTGTCCCAATCCAGAAAAACCCGTACTTATCCTGATGCATACAATAAACATATCCTGAGGTCAGGCCTTCTTCAGCGCCCATTTTTTCGAAACGGGTGGTTTTGTCGAGTTCGTAGGTGAATTGGGCATACGAGTAGGAAGTGCAAAATGAAATAGTCAGGAATGAGAAGATAAGAAATAATGATTTCACTGTTTCCCGGATATTTCTATTCCGGATACAGTTTTGCCTCGGCAAAGTCAACTGATTGATATGTTTGTGATGTGCTATCAAACTTTTCGTTTTACTCTTAAAAAAAACAATAAAACCCACTTACTTGTTTAAAAAAACCTTGAATCTGAAGCAAAGATTATTTTTCTAAAATTCATGTTGTTAAAGTATTACAGCTTTTTCAGCAGCTTCTAAATACTTCATGCTCACCACTCATTTCTTTCTTCTCACTTCTATTCTCTTCTTCAGAGGCAGGGATTGAAGCGGTAAAGCGGAAGGCCAGCCCTGACTCCCCAATCATCAAAATGATACGTGTAATTCTACTTTAACACATTAGATTTTTCTGCATTTTTACCCCGAACCCTAAAGGGAGAATGCAGAAAAATCAATCCACCTCCCTTTAGGGTTGGGGTTAAAGTGGATTGATTTTTCCATTTGAACTCAATCTGTTAAAGTAGCAGTAATTTGACAGTGAAAGTAATTTCCATAATCATTATCTTTGCACACCATTTTTGATAATTAGCAAGCAATCATGTCGCAGCAAGTTATAGCTCATTCTGTTGGTGATCTCGATCGGGTTGCCGGCCTTCTGCTGGCTGCACATCCGCAGGCGCGGGTATTTGCCTTTTATGGTGAGATGGGCGCCGGGAAAACTACTTTCATCCGAACGCTTTGTGGCCGGATGGGAATAACCGACAATGTTACCAGCCCTACCTTTGCCATCATCAACGAATATCATGGACGCAGCAATGGTGCTGTTTTTCACTTCGATTTTTATCGCATCAATAAATTGCAGGAAGCGCGTGACGTGGGTGCCGAAACTTATTTCGATAGTGGCGAATATTGCTTTATCGAATGGCCTGAGCAGGTCGAAGCATTGCTTCCGGACGAAACTGTGGAGGTGCGCATAGAGCGCGGAGAAGATGACCAGACAAGAGTTTTTACTTTTTAATAAAAAGATATGATAAACATGAGCACAAAAGAGCAGCTGATGCCACGTGAGGAGATGCTCGAGCTGGCCGGCAGGGGTCGACGTTTTAGCATTGGATTGCCGCGGGAGATGTCGTATCAGGAAAAGCGCATAGCGCTGGTGCCGGCGGCGGTGAAGATGCTCGTCGGGAATGGTCATCAGGTTTTTGTGCAACGCAACGCAGGCACGGCTGCCTGTTTTACCAATCAGGAATATTCCGAAGCAGGCGCGCAGATTGTCGATACTGCTGAAGAGGTGTTTCGCAGCGAAATTGTACTCAAGGTGGCGCCGCCTACAATGGATGAAATATCGATGATGCCCGGGCGCCAGTCGTTGCTCAGCGCATTGCACCTGGCTGGCTGCTCCAAAGAATACCTTCGGGCACTCATCAACAAGCGAACTACGGCTATAGCTTTCGAATATATCAAAGACAAATCCAAAGCTTCGCCAGTGGTGAAATCCATCAGCGAGATTGCTGGCACAGCTTCGATACACATTGCTGCCGAATATCTGAGCCACGAAAAATTTGGCGCAGGTCGTATGTTAGGTGGATTCACCGGCATTGCACCCTCGGAGGTGGTGATAATTGGCGCTGGCACCGTGGGCGAATATGCCTGCAAAATGGCGCTTGGTATGGGGGCGCTGGTAAAGGTTTTCGATAACTCCATCTACAAACTGCAACGGCTCAAAACCAATCTGCACCAGAATATTTTTACCTCTACCTTACAAGAAGCTGAATTGCTTCGTGCGCTAAAAACTGCCGATGTGCTTATTTGTGCCGTCTATGCGAAATCGCGTCGTGCGCCCGTCATTGTATCAGCGCCGATGGTAGAAAATATGAAACAAGGAGCTGTGATTGTGGATGTAAGCATCGATCAGGGAGGTTGCGTTGAGACGAGTCATGTTACTTCGCACAAAGACCCTGTTTTTAAGTACGCCGGCGTTACGCATTATTGTGTTCCCAATATCGCCTCGCGTTTTCCACAAACGGCTTCCATTGCGCTAAGCAATTATTTTGCTCCTGTGCTTACACGTGCCGGCGAACTTGGTGGTTTAGAAAAGCTACTGGTGCGCGATTATTTCTTTCGACAGGGAGCTTATCTTTTTAATGGAATCCTTACCAGCAAGGTTTTAGGCGAATATCTCGATCTTTCCTACCAGGACATCGACCTGCTGATGGCTGCGTTTCATTAACAAGTTATCGTCCTAATCTTTACAATTCATTCAAAATCCATTTACAGTTTTCCTCGACTGGAATTTCACAGTTTTACATTGTGTAAAACTCTGTGTTACTCAGTGTAATTATTTATTTTCAATCATCATTTGTAAATCCAACCATTTCCTTCCCCTAAACTGAAAACACTATTTTTGCCGCCTTTTAGCTTTTGTATGAATAATTTTTGGAACCAATTGCCACAACCCGCCTTTATGCTTGCGCCGATGGAAGACGTAACGGATACCTCTTTCCGTGAGGTGGTGATGCAGGTTTCCGACCCGCAGTTTTTTCAGGTTGTCTTTACTGAGTTTACCTCTACCGACGGACTTTGTCATCCTGTGGGCAGAGATAATGTGGTCAGCCGCTTGCGCGTAAACGAAAGCGAGCGCGCGGTGCTGCGCAGCAAAGGGATGAAAATAGTAGCCCAGATTTGGGGCGCTAATCCCGAAAAGTATTTTGAGGCCACCCAATTTATTACCGAAAATTTCGATTTCGATGGGTTGGATATTAATATGGGATGTCCTGTAAAGAAGATCATAAAACAGGGCGCTTGTTCGGCTTTGATTGGCAAACCGCAGCTTGCCGCCGAAATCATCCAGGCCACCAAAGAGGCGACCCATCTGCCGGTGAGCGTAAAAACACGGACGGGCATTAAACGGCACGACACCGAACAATGGATTGCGCATCTGCTCGACCAGAATCCGGCGGCCATTATTCTACACGCCCGCATGCAGAAGGATCAGTCGGAGGTACCTGCCGACTGGGACGAACTTCGAAAGGCTGTGGCAGTGCGCGATGCCACCGGAAAAAATATCCCGATCTACGGAAATGGCGACGTGAACTCAGTGGAGGATGCCATCGAAAAATGCAATCGGACCGGAGCTCAGGGCGTGATGGTGGGCCGTGGTATCTTTCACAATCCTTGGATGTTTAACCATCCGCAGCCGGAAATTACCACTGCCGACAGGCTGGAACTTCTGTGGCGGCACGTAAAGTTATTCGATAGTACGTGGGGGCGGGATAAGAATTTTTCTGTTTTGAAGCGTTTTTTCAAAATCTACACCAGCAACTTCTCCGGCGCAGCGCATTTGCGGGCAGCACTCATGGAGACCAATAATCCTGAGCAGGTGCGTGAAATCCTTGATGAGTTTTTGCGTCAAGCGGAAATAATTGATGTTCGTTGATCTCCAAAACACAAATTTTAAAAGAAAAATAAAAACCAAAAAACATTTTTCATGTCCAGTGGCCCGCAAACGTATTTATTTTGATATCGATGAAATTCGGAATATTCTCAGTGCCTTTAGGCACAAAATACGGGTAGAAAAAATCATGATAACAAAATGCCGTCCCGTTCGGGACGGAATATCTGGTTGTAGCGTCATTTCTACCCACATCGCATCCCTACGGAATGTTTGTTTAGAAGCATTTGGGAGTAAACATTTTCTTCATCTAATTAATTAAAAAAAACATTCAATAAACCATATTCCTATGCCAAATGATCTTCCAAAAGTAATCCTCAAAAGTGGCCGCGATCGTGCCCTGCGTCGTTATCATCTGTGGGTGTTTTCGGGCGCCATTCAATCTATCAGCGGCAAGCCTGACGAAGGCGAAATGGTAGAAATTTTTTCGGCTTCGGGCGATTATCTCGCTACCGGTCACATTCAGAGCGGTTCGATCATGGTGCGGATTGTTTCTTTTGAGCGCACTGATGGGGGCGAAGATTTCTGGCGACATAAAATTGAGCAGGCGCTGGCGGTGCGCAAAACACTGGGGTTTGTCGATAATCCGAAAACAAATGTTTTTAGATTGATACACGGCGAAGGCGACGGCATGCCCGGACTTATCGTCGATTATTACAACGGTGTGGTGGTGTTGCAGGCACACGATACAGGCATGTGGCGCCGCCGGCAAATATTTGCCAATATTTTGGGAAGCCTCTCCAGATTGAAGGTGCATGCGGTTTATGATAAAAGTGAAAATACATTGAACACTGCCAGCGAACAGGATGGGTTTTTGTTTGGAAATGCCGATGCCGTTGAAGTTGTAGAAAATGGTCATCGGTTTATTATTGATTTCCGCGAAGGGCAAAAAACCGGCTTTTTTATCGATCAGCGTGAAAACCGACGGCTGCTCGGAAATTATGCTCAGGGCAAAAAAGTTGCAAATGTCTTTGGATACACCGGAGGGTTTTCAGTGTATGCGGCTGCCGCCGGAGCTACGCAGGTTGACACGGTGGACGCATCGGCGAAAGCCATCGAGCTGGCCAGGCAAAATATGATGCTAAATGGTTTCGACAACGAAGCGCATCAATATTTCACGATGGATGCTTTTGCTTTTTTTCAGCAACAGCAAAATAAATATGATGTGATTGTGCTCGACCCGCCGGCTTTTGCCAAGCATCGTGCTGCTTTGCCCAATGCGCTGAAGGCTTATCGTCGCATCAATGAGGCGGCCATTGCTGCCATCGCACCCGGCGGATTGCTGTTTACGTTTTCGTGTTCGCAGGTAGTCACGCCCGAAGATTTCCGTACGGCGGTTTTTACGGCAGCACTGGCCAACGGACGTCCGTGCCGTATCTTGCACCGCATGACGCAGCCGGCCGATCATCCGATAAATATGTACCATCCCGAGGGCGAATATCTCAAAGGATTGGTGTTGCAGTTTGAATAATGATTTCCGGGTTTCCGGAATTCTCAAGTTCTTTTATAAAAGATGATTTGCTTCGAGCATCTCCCGATCGGCATCCGTCCAGTCCATATCCTTTAGGTTTTCCATTTCGACCCATTTCATCTGGTCGTGTTCGCTAAGGCGAAGCACGCCGCCAATTATTTTGCACACCACGGGAATCAGGTGAACGGACTTATCGGGATAGTGCCATGTAATCGGCTGGAGCTCCTCGATAGGCTTTATCTCCAGATTAAGCTCTTCGTGAATTTCACGGATGACACATTGATTGGGACTCTCTCTCGGTTCTATTTTGCCGCCCGGAAATTCCCACTTGCCCGGATGTTGCATTCGCTGCGATCGGCGCACCGCCAGATAACAATCGTTTCTGCGAATCAGTGCACAAGCTACATCGATGACTTTTGTTTTGCTATTCATGAATCTTATTTTTTACCCGATTACAATACCTCCAAAGTTTTGGCTTATTGAGATTTAGCTATTGGAATTTATTTTATTGTGATTTGGAATTTATTCTATCATTCCATCGAAACATCTTTTAAAACTTTGCGATAAGCATTAAAAATATTGGCGCGTGAAACAAAGCCCGCATACTTTCCCTGATCGATCACCGGCAAATTGTAATAACCCGTCTTACGAAATTTCTCCATCACGCTGTCCATCGGTTCGTTCATCGTCACATGCTCTTTGGCCTGCATGATATAGTTAGTGATAGGCTCGGAATATTTTTCGGGTTTAAACATATCCACCCGCACGTCGTCCAGGTCGATTAGGCCAACATAGGTTCTGTCGTCGGCCATCACCGGGAAGATGTTTCTTTTGGAGCGTGAGATCAGTTTGGTCAGGTCGCCCAGCGTGCTATTAGGAGAGATGGTGAGCAGGTCGGTATCGATAACGCGTTTTACATTGAGTAGGGTAAGCACCGTTTTATCTTTGTTGTGGGTGAGCAGATCGCCGCTTTCGGCCAGTTGTTTTGTAAAAATCGAATGTGGGCTAAAGATTTTTATGGTAGTAAAAGAGATGGCGGTAGTAACCATCAGCGGAACGATGAGCACATAGCCATTGGTCATTTCGGTAATCAGGAATATTGCTGTTAGCGGCGCCTGCATTACAGCGCCCAAAACCCCTGCCATACCCACAAGCGTAAAGTTGCCTTCGTGGAGCGGATTAACAAATCCAATTTCGTTGAACAGCCGGGAAACGGTGAAACCGGTAAGTCCGCCCATAAAGGCTGCCGGGGCAAAGATTCCACCGATGCCGCCTGCTTCGGTAGTGAGCGCCGTAGCGATAATTTTGGTTACGATAAGAATGATCATAAACAGGATCAAAACCCACCATACGTCGCGGTATTCGTAAAGTGAAGTATTGTTGAGTATTTGATCGCTCTGTCCGGTCATGATAAGCCTGACAGATTCGTAACCCTCCCCATAGAGCGGTGGCAGCAGGAAAATCAGAACTCCCAAAGCCAGCCCGCCGATTAGAAGTCGGTGTTTGATACGTTTCGTAAAAAGCTGGCGTATCAGATCATGCATCTTATTGAAGTAAAGCGAAACCAGCCCGCAGACAACCCCCAGCACTATATAATAATGCAGGTCGAATACTTCGAAAGGTTGCGTTACCGCAAAATGAATCAGAATGTCTTCAGCAAGCAGGAGTTTTGTAGTGATGGCGCCGGTGGCTGAAGCAATGAGCAGTGGTATGATGCTGGAGGTGGTAAGGTCGAGCATGAGTACTTCCAGACTAAAAATTACAGCAGCTACCGGAGTTGTAAATATGGATGCCATAGCGCCTGCTGCACCACAGCCAATGAGCAGCGTGGTGTTTTTGTAGTTCATGCGGAGCGTTTGCCCTACGCCTGAACCAATGGAGGCGCCGGCAGAAATGATAGGAGATTCCAACCCGATACTACCCCCGAAACCTGCCGTAAATGAACTTCCCAGCATTGCCGAGAAATATTTATGACGCCGCATTTTTCCGTCAAATCGCGAGATAACATGAAGGATGCGTGGTATGCCATGTTCGGTGTAATCGCGGATGACATATTTTACCAGCACCACAGTTATGACGATGCCTATGCCGGGATATAAAATATACCATAGGTTTTGAGCCGAGACGTCGAAAAATCCTGTTAGTACATTTTTGATGTAATAAACAAAGCTCTTGAGCAGAAAGCTCGAAAGGCCGGCACCCAGGCCGATGATGATGCTCAGGAAAATTACAAAATAGTTGTCGGGAATGTTTTTTACACGCCACACAAAAAACCGCCCGATGTATTTTTTTAAGTTCACGCTGTGAAAATAGTAATTTCCCCAAAGATAGAGTTAGAAACCGGGCTTTCGGGACGAAGAAGTTGTCGGGTCATCAAATTGCCAGGTTGTCGGAAGCCATTGGGTTCGCAGCCCCGAAGGAGATGCAACCCTATCGGGCTAAATCTTTTTTTTTACATCGCACAAGAAAAATTACGAACCTTCATCAGGGGTGCCTTCCTCTCCCGGGTTTGTGGCAACGACTGTCCGACATAAACCATCCTGCAATATTTTCATTTTTTTCTTTCTTTGAGTCTCTTTTGATCGGCAGCAATTCTGTTGAGAAGGGCATTTAGGTTTTTTCGGTTGTCATAAAATTTTTGTTGCAGATCGGTAGGAGGGTTCAGGGTGTCGAACATCGCACTTACCGCCTGTGCATTTTGTTCTATTCTGCTGAGCCATTTTTCCATGCGTTTAATGTCGTCAGGATCATCGCCACGTTGGGTGTTCGCGAATTTGACATATTTATTATAATCTTCGATCACATCGTTAAGTTTGTAAACCGCCCGGTTGTGCAACAAAACCTGTTGGTTGGCAAGGTGCACTTTATGCTGATGGCGGAGAATTGCGTAATGATCCTGCACCATCTCGCTGGCAAATCCTTGTTTTTCCATTCGAGCCATCGTTTCAGAACGCTGTTGCTCTTCCGAAAGCATTAGGTAACGCTCTACTTCCGAAAGATAATCCAGATAAATACCATCAGCTGGTGGTGCTCCTGACGCAAAGTCGTTGTGGCTCCACGGGCAGCTCAGCATCTGCATCAATGGGTCGAATGGCATGTGTGTTTTGATCATTTGCGACGGCGAAATTTTAAAATATTTCTCCGAAAACTCGTGCTGGTAAAGTTTGGTGCCCCTGTCTAAATAACCCGATCCCCAGGTAGGATCGAAAAAGAACCATGCACCATCAATTTTGAGCACATTCCAGGCATGGGGAGTTTTGTAGATTTCTGCATCAGGCTTCACATAGCCCGTTACAACCAGCGAAGCAATGCCTGCCTCGCGGGATAAAGCATCGAAAAGCTGCGCATAGTGGCTGCACACGCCCTTGCGTTTGGTTAGCGCCTCTGCGGTCACCTCTTCCATCGAGGCATAGGCGGTCACGTTTTCTACGCCAGGCAGGTCGTAGGTAAGATTGTGCGCCACCCAGTTATATATAGCGTAGGCTTTTGCTTCGTCGCTGGCAAGTCCGCTGGTAAGCGCTGCCGAAAGCGTTCCAGTCGAATGTGTGGCCTCGTCAGGAATCTGTTGCACACGCTGTGAAATTTCCGATTTTGAATAGGTTCCCTTCTGTGCATGCAACACACCGGCTGAGCCAATTACAAATATTAGTACAACAACAAGTTTTGGGATGGTAATTCTCATGGCAGAGCTAACGCATCGGTTCGCGTTTGCGTATCTGCCAAAACAAGGTATCGAAGCAAAATACCGGGGCAAACTTCCCTCTCTTCTTCTATTATTTCTTTGTTGGTGTTGTTGGCTTTCTGAAAAAAATCTATTTTTGAAAATTCATTCATAAAAAGATAGGGAGTATTACTATGCTGAACAAAAAAATCCTTGTAATCTATCCGCAGGTTTGCGATACAAAGATTGCTGTTTATCAAAATAATGGCTGGGAATTTTTTAAGACAATCAAGTTTGATGCGCTTTACGGAGCCGAAGGACGGATGGTATTGGATCAGGAAGTGCCGCGCACCGAGCAAGTGTTGCGGGAGCTTAAAGACAACGATATCGAACTCATCGATATAGAAGTGGTAATTGGGCGCGGCGGATTGGTAAAACCGGTGGCATCGGGAGTCTTTGAGATCAACGAGAAGCTGAAGGAAGACCTAAGACAGGGAGCCAGAATGCACGAAACCAACCTTGGTGGTCTGATTGCCGAGCGCATTGCTTCTATGATTCCGGAGGCAAAAGCCTATTTGGCCGATCCGGTGGTAGTAGACGAAATGGATGAAATTGCCCGTGTGAGTGGCCATCCTTTGTTTGAGCGTAAATCAATTTTCCATGCGCTCAACCACAAATTTGCCGGTCGTAATTATGCCAAATCCATCAACAAACAATACGACGAGCTAAATCTGATCATAGCACACGTGGGCGAAGGCGGCATTTCGGTGGGCGCTCACCGCAAGGGCAAAGTGGTGGATGTAAATCAGGCCTACGATGGCGAAGGGCCATTTTCGTGCACTCGCTCCGGAACCATTCCTTACGGCGATCTTATCGAAATTTGTTACAGCGGAAAATACGATAAAGCTGAGCTGCACAAAATGCTTGTCAATCAGGGAGGTCTGGTGGCGCATTTGGGTACCAGCAGCATGACAGTGATCGAAACACGCATGAAAGACGGCGATGATAAAGCAAAATTTATCGTCGAAGCCATGGCTTATCAGTTGGCCAAAGAGATCGGCGCCATGTACATCGCCATCGAAGGACAACTCGATGCCATTATCCTTTCGGGAAATATGTTCCAGTCCAAGTTTTTCACCGATCAGGTTAAGCATCGCATTCTGAAGCTGGGTCATGTGGTAATATCACCTTTCGTCACCGACATGGATGCCCTGGCCGACAACGCCATGATGATAATAAAAGAAGAAGCCAGAATATTAGAGTATGAGTAGGGAGAAGTCACCGGAAGGGTATTTTTAATTTATTATTTTAGTCATTTCTTATTTCTGATTTTCAGGTTTTGAAAAGTTAATTGGAGAAAACGTAATCAAATAGTTCTATAAAAATTTCAATAATAAAATGGATAATTCGCACTGGCTGGAAGATGCCGAGAGAGAAGAGCAGCAGAAACGTATGCGCCCCTTGCGCGAAGGAGCACGCATACAGGATAAAATTCACCTTGTAAAGGAAAATTATGAAGCCAATCATGCGCTTTACGATGAGTTTTTGCAATACATGACCGATTTGTGTGAACGTGCCAACCAACTGCCCATGGAGAAAAAACAACCATGGTTGAACATCGAGTACGTAGAAAAGGAATCAAAATACGAGAATCATCTTTACGCTTTTTCTACCAGCGAGCGCATTTCTAAAAATGTCATCACCAAGGCGTTTCCTTTTGTAAAAACCCAACATTACAAGCACGTACATAATCTTTATGTGTCGGTTTCAAAAAAAATGGGACTGGCAGAAGTGGAAGTGTGGGACGACTATTTGGCCAAGACGCGGCTTAACCTGGATGACGGGAAAGAACCTGAGACTTTGATAGATGATGGCCTGCCTCGTCTGCGTGTGCTTTTCGAATATCCCATGGAGCAGCTCGACAAACAGGTGGCTTATAAAATCCTCGACTGGCTTGCCTTCAAATCTGATGCGAAAAGTCTACCCTTCAATGAGGAACATTTTAAATACAACAAACGCGGGAGAAAGTAGAATAACGAAAAAGAGTTATCGGGTTTTCAGGTTATCAAATTGGCAAAATTGAATGGCGAACAATTACCGGAAATTCACTCAATCGGAGAAAAATTTTGAATAAATTCGGATGTTGAGATTTATTTACGCCCCGACATGATTTTGGGAATACGTCCGTTGCGGATAGATTCCGACCTGAGTTTGCGCCCGACAATTTTCTCCACCATCTTACCAATCTCCAAAATCCTGTCGATATCCAGATCAGTGTCGATGCCCATCTCGTCCATCATCACCACCATATCTTCCGTCGACACCAGCCCCACATCCGTCGGATCTTTGTAATAATAAGCTCCTGTTCCGGAAACCGGTACGCCACTCACGAAGTTGGCCGGCTGTCCGCCCAATCCGCCCATGGTCGATTCAAAATTTGTCATTCCGGCCTGCAATGCCGCCAGCACATTGGCCAGCCCCCAGCCACGGGTAGTATGAAAATGGGCGATTTGCTTGTGCGGGTTGTCCACACTGTCGAGCAGGCGCGAGAAATATTCGTACACGCGGTCGGGCGAAGCAGAGCCGTCGTGGTCGGCGTGTTCTACGTCGCTAACGCCAATATCGAACCAGCGTTTGGTAAACTCGATGGCGCGTTTCATCTCGGTGGGCCCTTCGATGGGGCAGCCCCAGATGGTGCTCACCGTACCGTTGACTTTAAGACCCGCGTCGCGCGCTTTCTTAACCCACTTCTCACTCATCTTCCAGTATTCGTCGAGGCTCAGGCCGGAGTTTTTCTGTTGGTGCGATTCGCTTGTCGATACCATCAGCAGGATGCGGTCGGGACCCCAGCCTTCTTTCCGTGTATCGATGGCGCGTTGCACGGCGCGTTCGCGGATGGTGATAGCCGTCAGCATCACTTGGTCGAGCAGATGCGCAATGCGTTTGCTGTTGCGAATCTTTTTAAAAAGCTCGTCGGCATCGGCAAACTGCGGCATCCCTTTAGGATTCCCAAAGTTGGATACTTCTATATGTTTGAAACCTGCCAGCAACAATTCTTCGGCAAGCCATAGTTTTGCTTCGGTAGGAATAAAGATTTCTTCGTGCTGAAATCCGTCGCGCACGGTGATGTCGCCGATGACTACTTTTTTGGGATATTTCATATAATATCAGGTGTTTTGAATAGAATGTTCTTTTTATTTATCTTTCTCAAAGAAGTGTAAAAAGGCAAATTAGTACCTCTTTGTTCAATCCTCTAATCCAAAATTCCCTGATACTGCTCCAGCGTCTCAGGATTCTTCAATGCGTCGCGATTGAAAACCTGCTGACCATGGATGATCTTTTTAACAGCTACCTCCACTTTTTTTCCGTTCAGTGTGTAAGGCACTCCGGTTACCTCTTTAATCACAGCAGGCACATGGCGCGGGCTGCAGCCCTTGCGGATGCTGGCTTTTATTTTTTGTATTAATTCTTCAGTCAGCTCATTGCCGGAATTCAGTTGAACGAAAAGCACCACGCGTTCATCGCCATGGTGTTGTTGCCCAACGATGACGGAGTCGGCAATTTCCTGCATATTTTCGACGATGGCGTAAATTTCGGCAGTGCCAATACGAACACCACCGGGATTGAGTGTAGCGTCGGAGCGGCCGTACATGGTGATGCCGCCATGATCGCTGATGGAGATGTAATCGCCGTGATGCCAAATGTTTTCGTAAACTTCAAAATAGGCTTTGTGATATTTCTCGTTGTCGGGATCATTCCAGAAATAAACGGGCATTGAAGGAAAAGCTGTTTTGCAAACCAGCTCCCCTTTCTGGTTGCGCACGGGTCGTCCGTTTTCGTCGAAGCAATCGATGTCCATTCCAAGGCCTGCGCATTGTATCTCGCCGCGATGCACAGGAAGAACCGGATTTCCCAGCATAAAACAGGATACGATGTCGGTGCCGCCCGCTATCGACGAGAGCTGCACATCTTTTTTCCAGCTTTCATACACATATTCAAAACTCTCGTCGGTGAGGGGAGAGCCGGTGCTGGTGATGAGCTTTAGCTTTGGAAATTCCGATATCTCTTTAGGAATTACGTCGGCTTCCTGCAGCGAAGCGATGTACTTGGCGCTGGTGCCGAAAATGGTAATGTCCAGCTCTTCGGCCATCCGCAGAAGTGCATCGGGAGCCGGATAAAACGGATTGCCATCAAAAAGCACCAGCGTGGAACCCACCGCCAGGCTGCTCACCACCCAGTTCCACATCATCCAGCCGCAGGTGGTATAGTAAAATATGGTGTCGTTTTCTTTCAGATCACAATGCAGACGCAGCTCCTTGAGGTGCTGGAGTAGCGTGCCACCTGCCGAATGAACGATGCTTTTTGGCAGCCCGGTAGTTCCCGACGAATACATGATGTACAAAGGATGATCGAATGGCAGTTGCTCAAAGTTGAGATCAAGGTTGCGTCGGCCAAAGCTTTCCCATGCAACCGCATCTTTAATTTTTGAAATATCACGCTTATGCGAATAATCTACCAGCACCACCTTTTTCACCGACGGAAGGTGCTCAAGAATCCCCTGCAATTTCTCCTGTGAATCGAACTGACGGCCGTTGTAGAAATATCCATCCGCAGCAATAATTACCGTAGGCTCAATTTGCGAAAAGCGATCGAGCACGCCCTTTATACCAAAATCGGGTGATGACGACGACCAGATAGCACCGATAGAAGCGGCAGCCAGCATAGCGATCACCGTTTCGGGCAGGTTGGGCATAAAGGCAGCGACACGGTCGCCGGATTTTACGCCAGCCGCCCGCAAACCATCGGCTATGCGGCAAACTTCGGCGTAAAGCTCATCGCGCGAAATGCGCCGCTCTTCGCCCTGCTCGCCTCTGAAAATGATGGCAGTTTGCCCTCCTCGGTGCTGCAACAAATTTCCAGCAAAGTTGAGACGAGCGCCTTCAAACCAACGTGTACCCGGCATCTTGTGTGCATCGTCCACTACTTGTGTTGCCTTTCGGGAATGAATGATTTTAGTGTAATCCCAAAATTCGCCCCAAAACTTATCCGGATGCGTCACGCTCCAATGGTGAAGCGTTGCATAATCGGCTTTGGTCAGATCATATTTCTCAGCAATCAACTGCAGGAACTCCCACATCTGCGATTGTTTCATTTTTTCAGGATCGGGTTGCCAAAGTATTTTGTCCATGTTGTTGAGGGTTTTGTTGGTTTATGATTTGAATTTGTCCTCATCCCAATTTTTTGGATTGTGCATGATGTAATTTTTTATTCGGCGGTATTCCTCATCCGATCGAATAATATGGTCGTGATAATTGATTTGCCACAGTCGGTTTTGTTTATTGAATTTTTTGATAGGTAAATTGTGGTCATCAATGTAATGGTCAATTTGGGTGGTTGAAGCCGATTTGAAGCCGGCCATAAATGATGAAATAGATTTGGGTCGGCGGTGTAATTTTAATTCTTCGGAACGCAGAGACGCACGGCCGGGCGTCTGTACATTCCCACCGTGCGTCTGTACATGCCGAATCCCAATTAGGGGAAATTATTGATCAGTCCGGCCGTGCGTTTGTACATCCCCAAATCCATCCCCAAATCAAATCGTTTTGAATCCAATTTGTTTGTGCATTCCGTCGCAGAAAGGTTTGTTTTTGGAATGGCCGCAGCGGCACAGGTATGTAGGATCTGCTATACGCAGCTCGTTGCCTTTGGCGTCGGTGAGCGTAAAATCCCCTTTGATGATGATCGGGCCGTTGTCGAGAACGGTGCATTCGGTTTTTTTTGTAGGTTTTTCCATTGTTTAATTTTTTAAAAATGAGTGATTGAAATGATTAAAGATTTTTTAGCCAGTTACAGATCAGGATGGTACCATCGATCATGTTGGTGCATTATTTTTTGAGAAACGTTTCAGTGATCCCTTTTGTTCCGTTGAGTTTTTTGGACATTACAAAAAAGAGGTATGAGAATAATTTAAAGCCCCAGGTGCCGCGAGATGACCAGTCGTTGAATCTCTGAAGTTCCTTCGCCTATCTGCAGTAGGCGTTGGTCGCGGTAGATGCGCTCGATGGGATAGTCTTTCATCAGGCCATAGCCGCCATGAATCTGTACGGCTTCGTCGGCCACTTCGCGAGCTATCTCGGAGCAGTAAAGCTTTGCCATGGCGGCTTCCTTTCCAAAGGGTAGCTCGTTGTCTTTGAGCCAGCAGGCGCGGTACAGAAACCAGCGTGCATGTTCTATTTTGGTGGCCATGTCGGCAAGCTTAAAAGCGTTGATTTGAAATTTGGCGATGGGTTTGCCGAACTGCCTGCGTTCCTGTGCGTATTTCATTGCCAGTTCAAAGGCGCCTTGTGCTGCGCCAAGACCCATAGCGGCTATCGACAGGCGGCCGTTGTCGAGGGTGGAGAGCATTATTTTGGAACCTTCGCCTACTTGTCCCAGCAGGTTTTCTTTTGGGATGCGGCATTCATCGAAATAAAGCTCGGAGGTGTCGGAAGCGCGCCACATCATTTTGCCGTGCATGGTAACACGTTTAAATCCGGGCGTATTTTTCTCGACGATGAAGGTGGTGTATTCCTTATGTCCGTCGTCGTGGGTTTTGGTGACGGTTTGCACGGCAGAGCCGATAGAGATTTCGGCTGAGCCGTTGGTAATAAATATCTTGGAGCCGTTGATGATCCAGTGGTCGCCGTCGGGCACTGCCGTGGTTTTGGTGCCGCGCGAGTCGGAACCGGCGTCGGGTTCGGTGAGGCCAAAGCCCCATAAAGCTTCGCCGGTACAGAGGCGGGGCAGGTATTTTTGTTTTTGTTCTTCGGTGCCGTAGTAATAAATCGGACCGATGCCCAAGCTGTTGTGGGCGGCCAGTGTGGCGGCCTGGCTGCCATCCACGCGGGCTATCTCTTCCACAGCGATGATGTAGGCGAGGGTGTCCATATTTTGGCCGCCGTATTTCTCGGGCAGATACATACCAAACAATCCCAGCTCGCCCATCTTACGGGTAAGCTCTGGAGAAAATTCTGCATCCTCGTCGAGCTGCTGCGCCACTGGTGCTATCTCGCGTTCGGCAAAGTCACGCACTGCCTGGCGAATCATCTTTTGGTCGTCGGATAGTTCAAAGTTCATATTATTTTGTGTTAGGTTTTTAAATCAAATTCAATCTCATAACAACTCATTGTTCGTTTCTGTTGTCGGCCAAGCCAATGTCGCACTGCGCGGCAGGGATTGGAGCGGCATCCCGCCGCAAGGCGGATATAGCGGAAAGCCCGTATGGCCGCCCAAAAATGTCATTTGTTAATCGTTATTCGTTAATGATTAATTGCGATCCGCCGGCTGGCGGAGAAGCAATCTGTTTATTTCTTCGCGTTGTTTCTTTGTCCCTCAATTTATTCTTCCTGCGCCTGAAGCATGAGCACCGGTTTGCTGCCATCGACCATGCGGCCGGCTTTTACATTTATCTTTTCTACGATGCCGTCGCGTGGCGCAAGTATGTTGTTTTCCATTTTCATGGCTTCTACGATGAGCAGTACGCTGCCTTTGGTGACTGTGTCGCCGGGGCTGACGTTTACTTTGACGACTTTGCCGGGCATGGGCGAAAAGATGAGGCCGTCGGCGCCGCCGTCGGGGCTGTCGATGCCGGTGTAGAAGTCTTCGCAGATGAGCAGGTCGTCGCGGTGGATGATGAAGATGTGGCCGTTGACGGAGACGTAAGCGTTGCCCATGTCGTCGTGGGAAATGTCGGCGCGGAAGATACCTACATCAGCTTTGATAGTGATTTTGTTTTGGCTTAAGTGTGAAATTCCGACGGAATAACTGCTCTCGTCGATGATGACCTGCGAAAGGCCGGCCTTGTCGGGATAGACGATGACTTCGTAGGTCTGGCCGTCGAGTTTGAGGCTGAAAGCGAGCACGTCGCGCCAGTAGCCGATGCGTTGCCAGATGGTGGATTTCTCTTTGCAGAACTGGCAGTTGAGATAATACAACACGTAAGCAGCCAGTGGCGCGTGGTAGAGGATGTTGCTGCGTTTGCCTTCGGATTTGCGTACCAGCTCGTCGAGGTGCTCGTCGCAGAATTTGGTGCTGATGGTGTTGTTGACGTAGTTTTGCTCTTGCAGCAACTCGATGAGAAAACGGATGTTGGTTTTGATGCCCTGAATGATATAGTCTTTGAGCACGTCGATCATTTTGGTACGCGCCCGTTCGCGGTCGTATTCCCACACTATAACTTTGGAGATCATGGGGTCGTAAAAGCTGTGGATGGTGGCGGCCTTGTTGGTGCAGGCGTCGATGCGCACGCGGTGGTTTTCGGGCTCGCGGTAAAAGATCATCTTGCCGGGCGACGGCAGGAAGTTGTTGGCGGGGTCTTCGGCATAGACGCGGCATTCGATGGCATGGCCGTTCTGGCGGACGTCGGCCTGCGTGAAGCTGAGCGGGTTTCCGGCAGCTACCAATATCTGTTCTCTTACCAGGTCGATGCCGGTAACCATCTCGGTTACGGGATGTTCCACCTGGATGCGGGTGTTCATCTCAAGGAAATAAAAATTAAGCTCTTTGTCGACGAGGAATTCAATAGTGCCGGCATTGCTGTAGTTGATAGCCCGTGTGATATTAACGGCAGCCTCGCCCATCTTTTGGCGCACTTCGGGCGTGAGGGTGGGGGAGGGCGACTCTTCGATGATCTTTTGGTAACGCCGCTGGATAGAGCATTCGCGCTCGAAAAGATGTACCGCGTTGCCGTGCTCGTCGCCCATCACCTGAATCTCGATGTGACGTGGCTCTTCCACATATTTTTCGATGAACACGGTTCCATCGCCAAAATAGGTTTTGGCTTCGCGCTGAGTGGTCTCGATGGCGTCGGGAAGTTCTTTCAGGTCGCGGACTATGCGCATGCCTTTGCCGCCGCCGCCGGCAGCAGCTTTTACCAGAATAGGCAAGGTAATTTTTGAAGCTTCGGCAATGAGCGTTTCAGTATCACCGGTGACGCCTTGCGTGGTGGGAACGTTTAGTTTTTTTACAAATTCTCGTGATTCTATTTTGTTGCCCATGAGCTTGATGGCGCGCGTGTCTGGGCCGATAAATGTGATGCCGCTTTTTTCGCAGGCTTCTGCCAACACCGGATTTTCGCTCAGAAAGCCATAGCCGGGATGGATGGCGTCGGCACCGGTTTCGCGGGCGATGGCAATGATTTTATCGACATTTAAATAAGTATCGGCCAGTTCCTGCTCGCCGAGGCAATAGGCTTCGTCGGCAAAAGTTACGTGCCAGGAGTCGCGATCCACCTCAGCATAAACGGCAACGGTGTGTATGCCCAGTGCCTTGGCAGCACGCATCACGCGGATGGCTATTTCGCCGCGGTTGGCGATGAGGATTTTGTTGAACAATTTATTCATAATGTATTAGTTTTCAATTTCCAATGGAATAATGTAGAGACGCACGGCCGTGCGTCTGTTCCGTTTTGAATATTATGCATTGCGTTGTATGGCCGTGCGTCTGTACGTTCCGTTTTGAATATTTATGCATTGTGTTTTATGGCCGTGCGTCTTTACTTTCCTCAGGGTATCCATTTGGGTTTTCGTTTATTCAAAAACGCAGCCATTCCTTCCTGCCCTTCGTCGGAGGCGCGGATTTCGGCAATCATCTTAGCGGTGTAGGTGATGGCTTCCTGCAGGGTGAGTTTGTTAGCTATTTGATCGATCAGGTTTTTGCAATGGGTCATGGCTTTGGGGCCGCTGGTGCGTAGGAGCGAAATAACTTCCTGGAGGTGACTTTCAAGTTGATCGGCTGGCAGGGATTTATTGACGAGCCGGTGGTGCTCGGCCTCGGCACCTTTAAAGCGTTTGCCGGTGAGCATCAGTTCTCTGGAACCATATTCGCCCACACGCTTGGTGACGTAAGGCGAGATGCAGGCGGGCACAATGCCTATCTTCACTTCGCTGAGCGAAAATGTGGTGTCGTTATCCGCGTAAGCAAAATCGCAGGCTGCCAGCAGTCCGTTGGCGCCACCAATGGCTGCTCCATGCACCACAGCAATGGTGGGCTTGGCGCAGGTGTAAATAGCGTAAAAACATTTGGAGAGGTTGAGGCTCTCGGCGTAGTTTTGCTCGAAAGTATAACCTGCCACGCCGCCCATCCAATGCAGGTCGGCACCGGCGCAGAAGGATTTGCCGCGTCCGCGCAGCAGCACAATGCGCACTTCAGGCATTGTGTTGACTTTGGTAAAAATATCAAGCACTTCGCTAATCATCACTTCGTTGAAGGCGTTGTGGATTTCGGGACGGTTGAGCCAAACAGTGCCTACATCGCCGGCTATCTCAAACTGGATGGTTTTGTATTCTTGCATGTTATCCGTTAATCGTTATCTGTTAATTGGTAATCGTTATCTGTTAATTGTTTTTCGTAATTCGTCAATCGTCGATATTTGCGAAAAGTAGAGCATCTTTGATTTTGTTGGTTCAATCTCATTTTCTCAATACATTTATTTTTCCGGCATCGAGCAGACGGCCTTCGGCGGAAAGCTTGTAAAGATAAATGCCCGCAGGGAATTTTGAAACGTCCAATCGAAGCGGCGCATCTTTATAAACAAATTGCTCTTGCAATCTCCCGTCAATGGTCAGAATCTGAATTTGAAATTCGGAAATTCCGGTTGTTTTTTCAATTTGAAAATTGACAATATCGTTTGCCGGATTGGGGAAAACTTTGGCGCGGTTGGGTTGTATGAATGGCTTATCTTCTATGTTTGTCCAGATCAGCCACTGGTCAAAGAGCACCTGCAGTGAGTCTATGGGTTCGACGCCATAAGGTGTTGAAGGTACAAGCAGGTCGCACCACCACTCGCCCGGCAGTGCATCGGCTTTTGCTACCCGGACAAATGCTGACAGCGACGAAGTGCCCTGGTTGAGGCAGCGTGTGTCGGCGCCCGGCACGTTCGCACCTTGCAAGGCCGACATCAGCTTTTCGGCAAGTGAACCTTCCGCTCTGAGAAAGCGCACTTCCATCGAATCGAGGATTTGCTGACCGAGCAGGATGTTGCCTTGGATGGAGTAGTTGGGACCAGTGATATGGTTTTTGTAATTATCACAGTTGACGCCAGTAAAAGCTGCACTGCGCGGATGCCCGTCTTCATCCATATCGACGATGCCATACTGCCGTAATTTCGGCTTGTTTTCATCGTCGTTGGCAACCAGCCAGTCGATAATCTCCTGTGGCGACATGCCCTCCATCATCCGGTTGTGGGCGTTTTGTTGGTTGGTGGGGCGCCACCACGCCTGGGTGTGAATGCCGCCTCGACCCACGATGATGTCGTTGATGATGAGCACGCCGGTTGGGATCGCACTCTCGTCGAGGCAGGAAGCACCGGCGCCACCAATTTCGCCGGTTATTGTATCTACGGCGATGATGGAAAAGGTGTCCTGCGAGAATGTGGCGATCGTGATCAGCGCAAATAATAATGTGATAATTTTATTCATAAAAATGATTTTTGTGGGAACGTAGAGACGCACGGCCGTGCATCTGTACATTCCCGATTATTTAAATTATGAGTCGCACGGTTGTGTGTTGTTCTTTATTTGTTATCCGTTAATCGTTATCCGTTATTTGTTAATCGTTATCTGTTATCCGTTAATCGTTAATTGTTATCCGTTAACTGTTCGCTACGAACCAACAACAATTAACTATGAACAATTAACTTTTTTACCGCTACATTCTGAATATTCCAAATTTAGTTTCATCATATTTTTTATTGAGTGAGGCAGCGATGCCCATTGCCAATATTTTGCGGGTATCGATAGGATCGATGATGCCATCGTCCCAGATGCGGGCGGTGGAGTAGCAGGCAGAGCCTTCTTCCTCGTATTTCTTCAGGATTTCCTGACGCATGGTCTCGCGCAAGGTGTCGTCGAGTTTTTGGCCTTTTGCGGCAAGCGAATCTTCTTTTACCTGAATCAGCACGCCGGCAGCCTGCTCGCCGCCCATCACCGATATTTTGGCGTTGGGCCACATCAGCAGCAGGCGTGGATCGTAGGCACGACCTGCCATGGCGTAGTTGCCGGCGCCAAAAGAGCCGCCAAAAACAACGGTAAATTTTGGTACCCCGGCTCTGGCGGTAGCATGCACAAACTTGGCTCCGTCGCGGGCGATGCCGCCGCGCTCGTATTCTTTACCAACGATAAAACCGGTGATATTTTGCAGATAAAGAATGGGCACTTTCCTGAAGGCGCAAAGCTCGATAAAATGGGCGCCTTTGAGCGACGACTCGCTGAAAAGTACGCCATTGTTGGCGATGATGCCCACCGGAAATCCCATGATGTTGGCAAATCCTGTTACCAGGGTGGCGGCATAACGCGCTTTAAATTCGTGAAAACGGCTGCCGTCCACCATGCGTGCAATAATTTCCCTGGAATCGACGGGCTTGCGCAAATCGACAGGCGCTATGCCGTATAGTTCTTCGGGATTATAATAGGGCGCTTCTATTTGGGAAAGCTCCAGGATTTGTTTTTCCTTTTTAGGAAAAGTCTGAAAGATATTTCTACAAATCTGAATGGCATGGCGGTCGTTTTCGGCCATATGGTCGGCCACGCCGGAGATGGCAGTATGCACGTCGGCGCCGCCTAGTTCCTCAGCGGAGACCTCTTCACCAGTGGCGGCTTTCACCAGTGGCGGGCCGCCGATAAATATGGTTCCTTGTTTTTTTACAATGATGGTTTCGTCGCTCATTGCGGGTACGTATGCGCCGCCGGCAGTGCACGATCCCATCACGATGGCGATTTGTGGGATTCCTAATGCCGAGAGCTGCGACTGGTTGTAGAAAAACCGTCCGAAGTCGAACCTGTCGGCAAATACGCGTGCCTGCTCCGGCAGAAAGACCCCGCCGGAATCGACCATGTAAACGCAGGGCAGATGGTTTTCGATGGCGATTTGCTGCGCACGCAAATGTTTCTTGATGGTTTCGGCCACGTAGGTTCCGCCTTTTACCGTAGCATCGTTGGCTACGATAATGCTCTCGCGACCGTGGATCACGCCGATGCCGGTGACGATGCCTGCCGATGGAAATCCATCATCGTGCATGCCCCAGGCTGCCAGCGACGATAGCTCCAGAAACGGCGTGTTGCTGTCGATGAGCAGGTTGATGCGCTCGCGTGCCAGCAGCTTGCCACGCTCTTTGTGCCGCTCTACCGATGCAGCCGGCCCGCCTTTGCGCACCTGCCGCAGCCGTTCACGGTATTGGTCCAGGATTTCCAGATATTTGCTTTTGTTGGCAGTAAATTCTGCGGAAGCGACGTCGATTTTGCTTTCTATTCTGTACAAGGCACTGAGTTTTTGCGGTGGATAATTGCGGATGTCGTCTAAAAATGTACGGGTAAAAATAGAAAGATTGCCTGACCCCTGTATCTGATGGGTTTTATTTTAACATAAATTAGGTGTAGTCCCCACGTTATTTTAAAACAAATTAATCCCGCTATCAGTGGTTTTTGCGGTATTTTTGCAGATATTCTTAATTCATAAAAAAAACTGAACGCATTATGCTTAACGAAAAAGATATCCGACAGATCGAAGAGAAAGGTATTAACCGCCAACGGATTGATCAGCAAATTAAAAATTTTAGAAACGGATTTCCATCAGCCCGGCTTACGGCTGCCGCTACTCCCGACAATGGAATCCGCGTTTTTGATGCGCACGATGTTGAGCATTTGGCCAGCTATTGGGATCAGCACAGCAGCGAGCGTCGGTTGCTAAAGTTTGTTCCTGCTTCGGGAGCGGCCACACGTATGTTTAAGCATCTTTTCGAATTTGCTGAAAGCTACAGCGGCAGCGATGAAGATATTGCAAAACTGCAAAATCAGAAAGGAACCGACAGCACATGGCATTTCCTGCAAAACATCCACAAGTATGCTTTTGCCCGCGACCTCGAGGAGGCGCTTAGCAAGGATGGTTTCGATCTCGATGCACTTTTAAAACAAAAGAAATATGATGTGGTGGTGCAGTATCTGCTGGATGATAAGGGTTTGGGCTATGCCAATTTGCCGAAAGGCTTGCTAAAATTTCATCAATACGAAGAGGCCTCGCGCCGTGCTCTCGAAGAGCATCTGGTGGAGGGCGCCCATTATGTAGCGGATGCCGATGGTATGGTGCAGCTTCATTTTACCGTTTCACCGGAGCACCGCGAGCGCTTTGAGCAGGCCGTGGCGCAGACCGTTCCGGAATATGAAAAACGCTATGGCGTAAAGTATCAGGTCACCTTTTCCGAACAAAAACCTTCTACCGACACCATCGCGGTTGATATGGAAAACCAGCCTTTCCGCGATGCTGATGGTAAGCTCGTGTTTCGTCCGGGTGGTCACGGCGCACTCATCGAAAACCTCAACGATTTGAATGGCGACATCATCTTTATCAAAAATATCGACAACATTGTGCCCGATCGTCTGAAGGAAGCCACGCATCTTTACAAAAAAGCTATTGGTGGACTGTTGCTGAAGCTCAAAGCGCAGGCGGACGAATATCTGCGGAAGCTCGAAAAAGGCGATGTTTCTAAAAAACAGATCGATGAAATAGTAGCTTTCGCTAAAAATGAGCTGATGCTGCAACTGCCTGATGATTTTTATAGATTAAGTGGTGAAGAAAAATGCGATAAACTTTTCGGGCTGCTCAACCGCCCCATGCGTATCGCCGGAATGGTGAAAAATGAAGGAGAGCCTGGTGGTGGTCCTTTCTGGCTCCGCAACGAAAAGGGAGATGTTTCGCTGCAAATTGTGGAATCTTCCCAAATCGATACAAGCGATCCGCAGCAAAAGGAATTCGTCGGCAAAGCGACCCATTTCAATCCAGTGGATCTGGTGTGCAGTGTGCGCGATTATCGTGGCAAAAATTTCGATCTGCATCACTACATCGATGCTTCCACAGGCTTTATCTCTAAAAAATCAAAAGATGGAAAAGACCTCAAGGCGCAAGAACTGCCGGGGCTGTGGAACGGTGCCATGGCCGATTGGATCACTCTTTTTGTAGAGGTGCCCATCGAAACTTTTAATCCGGTGAAAACCGTCAACGACTTGCTGCGGCCACAGCATTTGAACGAGTAGCTTTTAAAAAATAGTGCGCGTTGTGGCGTCATTTGCCGCAATGCTTTATCTTTGCACATGCAAACACTTAAAAATTGACAAATGATAACTGAAGATAGCCAATTTGTTCTTGACAGCGCCCTCGAAGGTATGCGCAACGCCATAACGCACCTCGAGCACGAGTTTCATAAGATAAGAACCGGCAAGGCTTCACCGGCCATGCTCGAAGATGTTAAGATTGATTATTATGGTGTGATGACGCCGCTTAGCCAGGCTGCCAACATCAATACTCCCGATGCCCGTCAGATTGTGGTGCAACCTTTCGACCGGAATATGTTGCCGGTGATGGAAAAAGCCATCATGGCTGCCAACCTCGGCTTCAACCCCCGCAACGATGGTGAAGTGCTGCGCATTCAGGTGCCGCCGCTCACCGAAGAACGTCGTCGCAATCTGGTAAAACAGGCGAAGGCCGAAGCCGAAAATTCCAAAGTTGCCATCCGCAGCGTCCGGCGTACCGCCAACGACGAAGCCAAGGATCTCAAGAAAAATGGTACGCCCGAAGACGAGATAAAACGCCTGGAAGAGGAGATACAGAAACTCACCGATAAATACATCAAAGAGATCGACGAACTGAGCGACCTGAAAGAAAAAGATATGATGGAGGTGTAGGACGAAATCTCAAATTTCAAACGTCAATTTTCAAATAAATCTCAAAGTTGAAGTCATAATTACCAAAAACTTCTACGAGCATTTGAGTGTTGTCTATTGATCATTTAACCGCTAACATTTTTGATAAATAAGAATCACTGGTTTTCGCCAAAAAGAAGTGATCGTAAGTTTAGGATCATTAATTAACCTTTTGGTTAAATTTGTTGGTTAAAAGTTTTTTAAAAATTTCAATAGATGGGCAACACCACTTCCGATACCGAACAGATCATCCTTCAGGCTGCGCGGCAGGAGTTTATCAGCAAAGGTTATGATGGCGCCCGTATGCAGGCAATTGCTACGGAGGCTGGGATCAACAAGGCGTTGGTGCATTACTATTTTCGCAGTAAGCAAAAGTTGTTCGATGCGGTATTTTTGGAGGTTTTCGCCAAAATCCTCCCACAGGTCGATCACCTCACGGATGGTACCGTCGACATCTTCACAGGTTTGCACAGCTTTATCTCCGGATACATTGATGTGATCATTCAAAACCCGCACATTCCCGGATTTATTCTTCACGAACTAAATCGTAACCAGGACGGAATTGCCCGCTTGTTTGCGCCTAAGATGTTGCAGCTTCAGCTTTTTGTGGCGCGTCTTGAGCAGGAGATGCAACTGGGAAACATCAAAACGATGGATGCAAATCATCTTTTTGCTAATATTCTCGGGCTGTGTATTTTCCCTTTTATAGCTCGTCCTATTCTGCAACTCATGCTCATGAACGATGACACCGCACGCTGGCAGCAATTTGTGGCAGAGCGCAAAGAAGAAGTCTATCAATTCATTTATAATTCGATACAACCATGATAATGAAATGTAAAGCATGGGTGCTGATGGTTCTGATGTTGCTGGCTACAGATCTGGTAGCTCAGCAGTTGCCGGACACGTTGCGTCTTGAGGAAGCACGAAGGCTTGCAGTGCAGGCTTATCCGCTGATTCGTCAGCAGGCACTGCACCAAGAGATAGCACAACTGCAGATCGAAAATCTCAACAAAAATTACCTTCCGCAGTTTGCTGCTAACGCCCGCGCCAGCTATCAGAGCGATGTTACTAAAGTGCCGATCGAAATGCCTGGAATGACCATCCCGTCTCCCGACAAAGATATGTACGACTTTTACCTTTCGCTCGATCAAATCGTCTGGGACGGTGGTGTAACGCGCCAGCAAAAGCTCTTGCAGCAAATCGACCTTGAAATTTCTCAGCAGCAACTGGAGGTAGAACTTTATAAAATAAAGGAACTGGTGAACGGCCTTTATTTCAAAATTTTGCTTTTGCAGCAAAGCCGGCAGCTTCTGGTTGCTAATCAACAGGCGGTTGCCGAAAAACTTGTCGAGATCAATTCGGGTGTTGCGCACGGCATGGTGCTCGCCACCAACGCCGATGTGATGCAGGCGCAGATTCTACAGATCGATCAAAATATCTCCGGAATGGATGCCGACCTGCGCGCCAATCACAACATGCTGGGGGAACTGCTCCAAATGCCGCTCGACCAGAATACGGTGCTGCTCTTGCCCGACCCGTCCATTTATACTTTATCATTTCAAAACCAGCGCCCGGAATATCTGTTGCTGGGCATGCAACAAAACAAATTGCAGCAATCGAGACAACTGACTTCATCGGCATACATGCCCAAATTGTCGGCAACCGCAAGAGCCGGATACGGCAAGCCCGGCCTCAACATGCTCAGCAATGAGTTTGATACGTATTATTTGCTTGGGGTAGGATTGCGCTGGGACATCATCAACTGGAACAAGAAGAGCAACCAACTGCAATTGCTCGAACTCAACAGCGAAATTATCCAAACGCAAAAGGAGGCTTTTGATCGCAACACACGCGTGAAGATGATTGATGACGTTGCGCAGATCGTGAAATATAGCAGCCTGATCGAAAAAGACGAAGAGATCATTACTTTGCGCCAACGCATCACAAGGGCGGCGGCATCACAACTCGACAACGGCAGCATTACTTCTTCGGCCTACCTCGACGAGTTAAACCGCGAAACGCGCGCTGCCATGGAGCTGGAGCTTCACCGCATACAACTTTCGATGGCCAGGGTGAATTATCTGAAAACAATTGGGGCTTTATAGTTTTTGACTTTTAAAAATGAAAATTATGACCAAGCATATTTTGAAAGTATTGTTTGCTTTCGCAATGACTTTTTCGATCGCTGCCTGCAACGATCGCGATAATCTGTCGGATGCCTATGGTAACTTTGAAGCTACCGAAGTTACCATTGCAGCGCAGGCTTCGGGCGAGATAATCCAATTCGACCTGGAGGAAGGCGACCGGCTTGTGGCGGGGCAAAAACTGGGATTTATTGATACCGTCGCGCTTAATTTGCGACACAGTCAGCTTGCGGCGCAGCGACAGGCTATTTCCGATCGAATCCCCAACTTCGACGCGCAGGTGGCGGTTTATCTACAGCAAAAAGAAAACATGAAACGCGACCTCGGACGTATCCAAAAAATGTATGAAGAAGGTGCTGCCACGCAAAAGCAGCTCGACGACCTCACCGGACAGATGGAGGTAATCGACCGACAGGTGCTGGTGGTGAAAAGTCAGAAACAAGCCGTGTATAGTGAGATGAAATCACTGGAGCAACAGATTTTGCTGGTGGATGAGTCGATACAAAAATCGTTGATCATCAATCCGGTGGAAGGTACCGTGCTTACCAAATATTCCAACGCCCGCGAGATGGCTGTGCCGGGGAAGGCGCTTTACAAAATCGCTGACCTCGATCCGATGAAGCTCAAAGTGTATATCAGTGGCGACCAGTTGCCCAACGTACACCTGAACGATAGTGTGGAAGTGTGGATAGACCGCACGGCTACCGAAAACCGTCGCCTGATCGGACGCGTAAGTTACATCAGCGACAATGCCGAGTTTACCCCTAAGATTATACAAACCAAGCAGGAGCGCGTAAACCTGGTTTATGCTGTCACCATCCTGGTGTCCAACGACGGCAGCCTGAAAATTGGCATGCCCGCCGAAGTAAATTTTGTGAAACACCAGGAGCCATGATTCCGGTTGAGGTTATCAATATCAGCAGGGCTTATGGCAAAGTGCAGGCTTTGCAGGAAATTAACCTGCAGGTGCAGTCGGGTGAGATTTTCGGATTGATCGGTCCTGACGGTGCGGGTAAGACCACGCTGTTTCGCATTCTCGTAACGCTGCTGCTTGCCGATAGCGGAAAAGTAAGTGTGTTGGGATATGATGTGGTGAAAGATTACAAAGCTATCCGACGGAAAGTTGGGTACATGCCCGGGCGCTTTTCGCTTTACCCCGATTTGACTGTGGAAGAAAACCTCACCTTTTTTGCAACCATTTTTAAAACTACCCTGCACGAAAATTATGATTTGATCAAAGATATTTATCAGCAGATAGAGCCTTTTAAAGATAGGCCTGCCGGCAAGCTTTCGGGTGGTATGAAACAAAAGCTGGCGCTAAGCTGTGCGCTGATACACCGGCCGGAGGTGCTTTTTCTGGACGAACCCACCACGGGTGTGGATGCCGTTTCGCGCATGGAGTTTTGGGACATGCTACAGCGCATCAGCAGCCAGGGAATCACCATCCTCGTTTCGACGCCATACATGGACGAGGCGCAGCGGTGCCACCGCGTGGCGCTGATTCAGCAAGGTATGATCATGCAAACCGATACGCCTGACGCCATCATCCGGCAGTTTCCGCACCGGCTTTTTGCCGTCAGCGCTCGCGACACCTACCGGCTCATCGGCGACCTGACACATTACAACCGAACCCGTACCGTTTTCCCGTTTGGCCAGGCATTGCATCTTACGCCTGCCGATGATCGATTGCAAACCGGTGAGATCATGGAATTTTTAAAAAGTAAAAATCATAACGATATTAGCGTAAGCGAAATAAAACCCAACATCGAAGATTGCTTTATGGATTTGATGCAGCAAAGGCAAAGCAAGTAAATGGTTTGGGAATCGGGAATAGGATGTATGTATCTTTTGAATAATAATTAATAAAAAAATGGACATGGCCTCCACATCAGACACCGAAAATATCATCAGCGTAAGCGGATTGTGGAAAAAGTTCGGGTCGTTTGCTGCCGTCAAAGATTTAAATTTTACGGTGCGGCGGGGTGAGATTTTCGGCTTTCTGGGTGCCAATGGTGCTGGAAAAACTACGGCCATTAAAATCTTGTGCGGATTGTGGAGACCCACTGCCGGGGAGGTAAAGGTGGCCGGTTACGACATTTACACCCAAAGCAATCTCATCAAAGAAAACATCGGCTACATGAGCCAGAAGTTTTCGTTGTACGAAGACTTGACTCCGGTGGAGAATATTCGTTTTTATGGCGGTGTGTATGGACTTTCGCGGGCGGATATTCGCAGTCGCACGCAGGACGCATTGCTTACGCTGGAATTGGAAGCTGTGAAAGACAAGCCCGTAAAATCGTTGCCACCCGGCTGGAAACAGAAGCTGGCATTCAGCGTTGCTATGCTGCACCGGCCGTCCATCATATTTCTCGACGAGCCTACCGGTGGTGTCGATCCGGTAACACGCCGTCAGTTTTGGCACATGATTTATCAGGCGGCTGATCAGGGCGTCACCATATTTATTACGACCCATTACATGGACGAAGCCGAATATTGCCACCGCATCTCCATCATGGTTGACGGGCGTATAGAAGCACTCGACACACCACAAAACCTCAAAACAAAATATGCCGCCGCTGATATGAACGAAGTGTTTCTGAAGCTGGCGCGGAAGTGATGGCGCAAGGCGCGGGGTGAAGAGCGCCGAGCGCAAGACTTTGTTTAAACGGGAGCGGGCTTTGACAAACTGGCTTCGACGAACTGGCTTCGACTACGCTCAGCCACCACAGCCATTAAAGCTGAGGAATCGCGACCTGAAGACTGCGAATTTTCTGAACCAGGGAAACATTACTTTTGCAGTGATTCTTATCAAAACAAAAAAACATGTTATTAAAAAAAATGAAATTGGGAATGTTGCTGCTATTGATGGCAACGTTGATGGCCGCATGCAGCAACGACAAAAACAAGGAAGTGGTTTGTACCACTGAGTTTAGGATAATTGGCGTAAAGGTTATCGGTGGTGAGCTCGACGATTTTTATACGCTACGTGCCACCACTGCCGACACCATCCGTTTTACGGCAGAAGGGCAGTACCCGTTCAACAACTGGTACCCGATTCTCAACGACAATTTTCAACCGATACTGGAGGGCAAGCGTGAAGATTTCGTTTTTGTAGGAATAAAGAATACCGCGGAAGTCGTCCGGGAGCAATTTTCAATTGGCGCCGATGTGTGCCATATTATCAAATACAGCGGTCCGGCGGAGGTGAGTTATTAGGTTTTTTGTTTTTTCTTTTTCGCTGCCGGAAACAACACATTGTTTAGAATGAGGCGGTAGCCCGGTGAGTTGGGATACAGGTTGAGGTCGGTTGGTGGATCGCCCACCAGGTGGCGGTAATCTTCGGGGTCGTGGCCACCATAAAACGTAAAGGTGCCAAAGCCGTATTCGCCATGAATATAACGCGCTTCGCCGGCAGCCTTGTGTTCGCCCAGAATCAACACGTTTGGCTTTACATATTTGATATTAAAGGCTGTTGTTTGTCCCATAAAACCTTTGATAACCTGCATGTGGTTTTGGCAAAGCATGGTGGGCACAGGATCCCACTTGGCTGAGAAGTCGAAAAGTGTAAAAAAATCATTTTGCTCGTTGATGCTTCGTGGGCGGGTGTCGGTGACGTCGATGGATGAAATTTCGTATTCGTAAGGGTTGGTCACAAGCTGGAAATCGCGGAAAGCGAAACAGTTGTCATAATTGAGGCGTTGCTGTGCGTCAGGGTCGGGTGGGTCGCCGTCGAACATTACATCCACAATATCTACCCCATCAGCTGCCAGTGCAACATCGAAGCTGTCGGGAGCCGAACACATCGAAAACAGATAGCCACCACCCGAAACGAAATCGCGGATTGTTTTGGCTACAGCCAATTTGAGTTGCGACACTTTATCAAATCCCAGCATGCGGGCATTTTCTTCATTAATACGGACATCTTCCTGATACCACGCTGCTGTGCGGAATGCGCGCCAGAATTTTCCGTATTGCCCCGTAAAGTCTTCGTGGTGCAGATGGAGCCAGTCGTACATAGGCAGAACGCCGTTCATAATTTCATGGTCGTAAACTACGTCGTAAGGTATTTCGGCGTAGGTGAGTGCCAGCGTTACGGCATCGTCCCAGGGCATTCGGTTTTTGGGCGAGTAAACAGCTATGTGTGGCGCCTTGTGCAGCTTCACCTCATCCATATTCACTTCGGCACGACTTATCTCCAGCGAAATCTGCTGCGACTGCACATCGGCCAGCACCTCATAGCTTACGCCGCGTATCACCATCTCATTTTCTATTTGTTGATGATGTTGACACATAAAGCTGCCTCCACGATAATTGAGCAGCCAGCTCACTTCCACCTCGCGCTCCAAAACCCAATAGGCTACACCGTATGCCTTTAGGTGATTTTTCTGTGTATTGTCCATCGGGATGAGCAGATAGGCGGCCTGACTGGTGAGTATCGTTAACAAAAAAAGAAGGGTGATCAAATATTTTTTCATGATGCGCTATAATTGATTGTCAGCATTAATAATGAAAAATGCCGGCTGTTATTGTGGAGGGGCTATCAGAACGGTATGCCGTTGGGACCTTCTTCCGGTTGGCTAAAGTCGTCATTGTTGCTCCCGCGCATGTCGGTAAAATCGTCGTTATCATTCAGTTTACTTTGGAAGGTCATCACACCATCCTCGAAAGCATTATTGGGAGCCATGGCTTCGTCGCCCGAATAGCTAAACTTGGCATTGCTATCGGCAAATTTTGCATATTGAGCTTCGAAGCGTAGTTTAATGTCGGCAAGTGCTCCGTTGCGGTGCTTGGCGATGATAAGCTCGGCCATGCCTGCCGAAGAAGATCCATCCTCCATCTCATCTATTTTATAATATTCGGGTCGGTAAATAAACAGAACCATGTCGGCATCCTGCTCTATGGCGCCCGATTCGCGAAGGTCGGAAAGAATAGGTTTTTTAAGGCCACCGCGCGTTTCCACCGAGCGATTGAGCTGCGAGAGCGCCACAATGGGTATGTTGAGCTCTTTGGCCAGGCTTTTAAGGCTTCGTGAAATGTTGCTGATTTCCTGCTCTCGGTTGCCTTTGTCGTTGCCGCCCTGCATGAGTTGTATGTAATCGATTATTATAAGTTGTATGTCGTACTGTTGTTTCATACGCCGTGCTTTGGCACGCAGTTCAAAGATAGTGAGTGCCGGTGTGTCATCGATGTAAAGCTTGGCACCAATCAGCTGTTTAAGGCGCGCATGTAATTGTGCCCATTCGTGTTGGCGCAGCTCACCTTTTCTAAGTTTATCGGCTGAGAGTTCTGTCTCGCTGGCGATCAGTCGTGTTACCAGTTGTACGGCAGCCATCTCCAGAGAGAAAACGACCACGGGGCGTTTGTAATCCACCGCCATGTTGCGCGCCATAGACAGTACAAAAGCCGTTTTGCCCATGCCTGGACGGGCAGCAATCACCACCAGATCCGACTTTTGCCAACCACCGGTAAGGTCGTCGAGCTTCGAAAAACCGCTCGGCACACCACTGAAGGTGCCTTGATTCTTACTGGCTTTTTCAATATTATCGATGGCTTCTTTCACCAATGTAGGCATGTCAGAGTGATCGCGGCGCAGGTTGTTTTCGCTCACCGAGAATAGTTTCTGCTCGGCTTTGTCGAGTAAATCGAAAACGTCGGCAGAGTCCTCGAAGGCTTCGGTAGTGATCTCTGCAGAGATTTCGATGAGGCGCCGCTGGATAAACTTTTGCAGAATGATGCGGGCATGGTATTCGATGTTGGCCGCTGAGGCTACCCGGCGCGTAAGCTGCGCGATGTAATAAGCGCCACCGGCAAGTTCCAGATCGCCGCTGCTTTTGAGCTGATTGGTGACGGTGAGCATGTCAACAGGCTGCTGCCGTGCAAAAAGCTCGACGATAGCTCCGTAAATCTTACGATGTGCTTCGGTGTAAAACATCTCCGGCTTCAGAAAATCCACCGTTTCCGAAAGCGCTTTCTGATCGATGAGCAATGCGCCCAGCACCGCTTCCTCCAGGTCGAGTGCCTGGGGTGGGATTTTACCATATTCGAAATAATTCTGTGTGTGGGTGCGCTGCACTTTTCTGCGGTTCTCAGTGTCAGTCACCTGCGTCTTGTTTTGAAATGTTTTTTCCTGTTCTGCCATGGTGCAAAATTACCCCATTCTATCAGCTTTGGAAAAACAGGAGGAAGTATTTTTATTAACAATCGGGTAAGGGCGGTAGATGTAAGTGGTCAGAGTTTTTGAAAGGAGAAGTTTTAGGTTAGCAGCAAAAGAGAGGTGAGCGGTGAGTTTTGAGAAAAAGTAAGTATTAATTAGTAGTTAGCAGGCATTCATTAGGCGGCTGACAGATGGTGGTTTTTTCATTTCAATATTCGATATTCTGTGGTTCGATATTTAAAAAAATGAGGATTTGGTTTTGGATTCTGAAAATCAAAAATTGTTGGATTGGAATATCACTGCCCCTCAACATCTTTCTGTAATTTTGCAAACGGTGTATCCGAATTCTTTGTTTGATGTCTAAACAAAACTAATCAATCTATTTTTGTATGAAAAAACAATTCATCCTTTTTTCGCTTTTGATGGCCAGTCTTGCTATGGCTGCTCAATCTGTTAATACTGCCAAGCTCGACTCGCTGTTTCAGCGCATCGACGAAAACGATCAGGGCATGGGCAGCATTTCTATTTTCAAGGCCGGACAGGAAGTTTATCAAAACACCATTGGCTTTGCCAATATCGAAGAAGAAGTGCCCGCCGACGCGCTTACCAAATATAGAATTGGAAGCATATCCAAAACTTTTACTGCGGTAATCATCCTGCAGCTTATCGACGAAAATCTGTTGACACTCGATACGAAGCTGAATAATTTTTTTCGCCTTCTTCCCAATGCCGATAAGATTACCATTCGTCAGTTGCTGAGCCATCGCAGTGGATTGTACAATTACACTGACAATCCAGAATATGCGCAGTGGTGCCAGGAGCCGCAAACTCGCGAGAAAATGCTGCTGCGGGTGAAAGAGGGCGGCACTGTTTTCGAGCCTGGTGAAAAGGTGGAATATTCCAACACCAACTATTTGCTACTTTCCTACATTGCCGAAGAGATTACCGGCCAGGGGTATGATGAGTTGTTGAAGAGGCGAATTGTAAAACCTTGTGGGTTGCAGAATACTTATTTCGGTGGCACTACCAACAGCGACCGCAACGAGGCTTTTTCGTATGCCCGCACTAGCCATTGGGAACAGGTTCCCGAAACCAATACTTCGGCAGCCATGGGTGCCGGCGGAGTGGTTTCTACACCCACCGATGTGAACCGGTTTTTGAATTGCCTTTTCACAGGAACACTTATTAGCGACAGCGCCCGCCGACAGATGATGGACATTCGCGATGGTTTTGGCCTGGGGTTATTTACTATTCCGTTTTATGAGCGCCAGGCTTATGGACACACTGGGGGCATTGATGGCTTTCAGTCGATAGCGGCATATTTTCCGGATGATGAGGTGGCCATAGCCTATACTGCCAATGCTGTGTCGATGTCACGGAATGATATTTTGATTGGGGCGTTGAGCATCATTTTCGACAAAGATTATCAGTTGCCTGTTTTTGCAGCAGCGATAACTTTGCCACCCGAAGAGCTTGATATTTATACCGGCATTTACAGCTCCGAAAGTTTTCCGTTAAAGATTACCATTAGTCGCGCCGATAGCACACTGATGGCCCAGGCTACCGGACAGTCGGCATTTCCGCTTAATGCTACAGGCGAGCATCAGTTTGGATTTGTTCCTGCAGGCATCGTCATCAGATTCAATCCTGAGACACACGAAATGACACTCATGCAAAGTGGAGCTACCTTTATATTGAAACGGGAGTAAAACGAATAGAATAAACCGCTAAGGCCTGGAAACGCAAAGGAAAGAGAAGAAAAACCACAGAGGTCACAAAGTTTTTTCACACAGGCCACAGAGGTTTCGCTTTCAAAAAATCTATTCGCTAAGATATCCCAACGGAATTTTCAGCCCTGAGATTCGTTTTTCGAATTCCTGATATTGCTCTATTCCTTTTAGTTTTCTTTCTGAGTCTGTTCGATCTGCAAAACAGAATCGCGCAATGTCTGACGTATCTGTTTGTATTTGTCCCAGTCGAAGCGGCGCACGAAAGCAGCCGCAGCCTTTGCTCCCCGCACAAAAAGATCAATTTTAGATTCTTCGTCCATGGCAAAGTTCAGCCAGTTGTGGTCGCCGATGTCGATTTTTTCGAGCAGCATCTTGTAGTCGGGGTTGCGCAGGATAAAATCGTAGTCGTGCAGGTGGCGTATCGAATTGAACATGGAGCTAAAAAGATTGCCGGGTCCGGTAATTTTGTTGATTGTATCGCGGTCTACGCCCAGCCTCACACCAAAGGTAGGCAGCCGTGGCACCACATTTTGTTTATGAAATATATCCATCGGGAAATTCGACAGGATGCCACCATCAACAAAAAAAGCCGTTTGTGGAGGTACGCCGTGGAAGCTGGCCAGCTCCTTCCAGTTTAGCAGTGCTTCCGGACCTCCAGGACAATCCTTGATGGCGAGCGGCCGAAAAAAGTAGGGCACCGACATGGAAGCGCGGGCAAAAATAGCCGGATTTACCTCTTGAGGCCTTTCCCAGTAAAGCGGCGCCATGCGTGGGAAATCCACTTTGCTTTCGGTTGTCAGATCGCCCGCAATAACTGCAAAGCGCGGACTTAGGCCGATAATGCTTTTATCGATACCGCTACGGATTTTGAGCGACGGCGGAACCTTTCCAAACACTCGTTCCAGATCGGCCACGGTGCTGATGCCATTGTCATGTAAAATATCGGTCATCCATTGCAGAAAGTCATCGCCGGGGTTCAACCCGATGTCTTTGCGAAGGATGCCGATCACCCGCATACCTTTTAATATCATATACATCATGCCATCGCCACGAATCAGCGCTTTGACAAAACTTTTCGCGCTATTCTCACCATCCACAAATTCCATTAGATTTTTGTTGGCCAGAATTTCAACCAGCCGTTCTGCTTTGGGTTGTGAAACGTCGCCCAGAGCGGCAAGCAACAATGCGTTGATCGAGCCGGCCGATGTCCCCGCCAGACTAAAAAATCGCAGCCCCATCTGTTCGAGTACATAGTTGTAGCCTATCAAAGCCACGCCAAGTACACCGCCGCCTTCCATCACCAGCTCTACATACTGATGACCCTTGTCGTCGACCACGTCGGAAAAAGATTTTTGTGGGATGCCTTCTTTCTTTAAGTCGTCGATGAGATGAAATACTGTCGGATGCTCGGTAAACTGTGTAATTTTCATAATGTTGAATTTTGATGTTAGTCGATCCGTTAATTATCTTTTCTGTATCAGATTACCCTGATGCCAGTTTTTCATTTCACCTATATTTTAGTTGTGAGTCGTGTAGAGTTTTAGGTTGCTAACCATTAACCTATTGAGGGCGCCATGTGTTCAAAAAAGGAAAGAAAGGCAGTTAGCAGTCTTCTGTCGGTAGAAGTACAATGAAAGAGGTTAAACAACGGCGTTTGGACAAGGCGCAGCCTCGTCCTTTCTATTTTTATAGGCTTTGCCTATTTAATTTTTAAAAACATTTTAAACAGGAAAGCAGGCACAGCCTGCAGTGATAGATGCAGCTTAGACTCAGCCAAAGCTGAACTGCATTTCTGATATTTTTGAATATCGAACAAAGGAATACTGAATAAAGCTCACCCTGAGTGTCGGATGGTGAGCGAAGTCGAACCAAGTCGAAGGGAATAATGAAATAAAAACCACTGACTGAGGGCTTCCTACTTCTTCCTCACCTCTCAGCGCTCATCTCTTTATTTCCTACCCGATTATCGCACCAATGATCGTAGCCGAAAGCAGCGAGGCCAGTGTGCCGCCAATCAGCGCTTTCATTCCGTACTTTGACAGAAACCATCGCTTGTTGGGCGCCAGTCCGCCGATGCCGCCAATCTGGATGCCGATGGAGGCAAAGTTGGCAAAGCCGCAAAGCATGTAGGTAGCCATGATCACTGACTTTTGATCGGTAAACAAACTTGCTTCTTTCATGGAGGCCAGGCTGGTGTATCCCACAAATTCGCTTGCTATCAGCTTTTCGCCTAGCAGTTGTCCGACTAGCGTGATGTCGTTAGCGCCCACTCCGATGATCCACATCAGTGGAGCGAAAGTGTAGCCCAGAATAAATTCCAGCGAAAGCTGTGTGTATTGCCCACTGGTAAGCGCGGCGATGCTTACGTTGAGGTTGGTCCAAACGCCAATCTTGAGCAGGATAAAGTTCATCATGGCGATGAAGGCAAAAAATACCAGCAGCATGGCGCCAACGTTGGCTGCCAGCTTGAGGCCTTCGGTAGTTCCGTTGGAGAGAGCGTCGAGGAAGTTTTTGCCGATTTTTTCCTGCGTCACCTCCACCTTCGTATCGATGGGTTCGGTTTGAGGCATCAAAATCTTGGACATGACGATGGCACCGGGAGCAGCCATTACCGAGGCGGTGAGCAGGTGTCGGGCATACATCAGCCGCTGTATCGGATCGTCGCCGCCCAGGAAGCTGATGTAGGCAGCCATTACGCCGCCGGCAACTGTGGCCATGCCACCAATCATCACCAGCAGCATCTCCGAGTCGTTCATTTTGGGTAGATATGCTTTGATCATCAGCGGCGATTCGGTTTGTCCCAGGAAGATATTGCCTGCTACCGAAAGGCTCTCGGCACCTGAGATGCGCAGCGCCTTGGTCATTAGCCAGGCCATCACCCACACCACTTTTTGTATTATTCCAAGATAGAAAAGCACGCTCGTCAAAGCGGAAAAGAAGATGATGGTGGGTAATATTTGCAGCGCAAAGATGTAGCCTGCCTTAGGAATGTCCATCAGATCATTAAAAAGGAAGGTGCTGCCTATTTTGGTAAAATCTAAAATCACGACAAAGATGCTGCCCACGAGGCCGAAGAAGCTTTCGATGAAAGGGATGAAGAGGATTGCCAGCGCCAGTCCTATCTGTATAAGCAATCCAATGCCCACCACGCGCCAGGATACGGCCTTGCGGTTGGTGCTGAAAAGCCACGCCAGCAATATCAGCACAATCATTCCCAGCAAACCCCGGAGTAGGGTTTTCATGGTCATGCCGCCGCCACGTTTTACAACAGAAGTCACGGCGTGCTGCTCGCGTGCATAGACGATGGTGGTGCCGTCGGTAATAAGTTGTAGCGTGTCGCCCGCAATGGCTGCAATATCATATTCTCTGCTGTCGATTTTGGGCAGGCTATCCGGAATGGTTGATGGATCGTAATTAAGGATGAGTTTTTTTTGTTGCAAGGCCCATTGCCCTGTGTATGCCGCGGTGGCTTCGGTAAATATTTGCTCAAACAATGCCGACTCGCCTTTTAGGTTAAGATGCGCTTCGCCACGCGGAATTTCCACAGGATTTCCTGAACTGTCGGTGGCTGAAATGGCTATCCAGTGCGCCGAAAGCAGCCGAAGGGCGCTGTCGTCGGGGGTGGAAGAGGGCTGTGAGAATGACGCAAAACTCATGAGCAGCGTCAGTAGGAGCAATAAAGGTTTCTTCATTTTAAAAAATAAAAATAAATACAGCTTTGAAAAAGAGCTGCAAATATCATTATTTTGATTGACCCCGGCGTTTTATTTCATCTCTGATTAAGGAAGCATTTTCGTAATCTTCTTTTTCTACAGCTTTCTGAAGCATCTCTTTGAGCTCCGGGATTGATTTTTTGTCGTGCTGCCGCTTGCCTTTGGGTTGATTGGGAAGCCACTCTTTTTCTTCTTTTTTGTTTTTCTCATCTTTAACGATGATGCCGGCTTCACTCATAATTTTTTCGGTAGTATAGATGGGGCAGTTGAAACGGATGGCCAGTGCTACGGCGTCAGAGGTGCGCGAATCGATCTCGGCCGTTTTCTTACCATTATCGCAAAAGAGCTGTGCGTAAAAAACGCCTTCAAAAAATTTGTTGATCACAACTTCCCGAACATTTATGCTGTAGGCATCGGCAACGCTTTTCAGCAGATCGTGGGTGAGCGGACGCGCCGGCTTCATTTTTTCGAGTTCTATGGCGATGGCCTGTGCTTCGAAGCCACCAATGATGATGGGTAGCCGCCGCTGTCCTTCGGTTTCGCTGAGGATCAGCGCATAGGCGCCACTTTGCGACTGGCTATACGACATTCCTAAAATCTCAAGTCTTATCTTGTCCATGGTTCAATCCACTTTTTTTATCGGATGACGAAAGTATAATTTTTTTCCGGGCAGTATGCCGGCTCCGGACAGCTTCTGCTGCTGATTGCTTATTCATCTATCAAACTTACCACGCCTGAAATTTGTTCAAATCTTCGGCTGTTGTTTGGCTTTGGAAGACTGATTTGAAAGAATCCGTTTTTTTTGAAAGGATCCATGAATTCACATGAATTAGGCGAATTAGCACGAAAAACAATTAATGATAATCCGCTTCCTTAGCGAAAAATCGCAGGCAGTTTTTATGCTAATAGATTAAAGTCTCAATTTTTTAAAACAACGAAAACTTCACGTACCGTTTCGGGTTTTGGCGGATATCTTCCAAAAGTTTGTTGAGGGTGCTGGTGGTGTTTTCCAGTTCGATGTACAGGCTGTCGTTGGTAAGCAGCTGCCCCACGGTGCCTTCACCCTTGCCCAATCGCTGTGTGATTTCATCAATGCGGGCGATGGCGTTGCGCGCATCGCGCAGCGTCTGTGGTAATTCGCTTTGCGCCAACGAATCGCTAAGGGCAGCAAAATTTGACATGACAGCATTTATATGATCATTGTTGTCTTTCAGGTTTTCGGTAATCGACTCTACGTTGATCAAAATTCTGTTGATGCGGTACTTTTCATTCATCAGAATGGTGTCGATATTGCCCGAAGCATTTTCGACATTCTGCAGGGTGTTACGAATATTTTGGATGGTTGCAGAAAGGTTGTTGCGGGTATCTTCATTAAAAATCGATTGCACCACCGCTATCACTGAGTCGACAGAGTTGATGAGCGATATGGCTTTTTTCTTGAGTGGTTCCATCTGTTCGTTTACCTGATCCAGGAGGTTTTGCTCTATTTCCGAGGTCAGCGTATCGCCACTTTGCGCCGTGCGGGGCGAATCGCCCAGCTTTATCTCGATGGCTTTGGAGCCAAGCAGGTCGGTGGAATAGATCCGTGCTATCGAGTTGGCCGGAATAGGCAAATCGTTATGAATCATCAGTTCAGCCATAATGGTCGCATTGTCGGGGTTGAGCTTCAGATTGTTTATCTTGCCGATGCTCAATCCATTAACAAGTACCTGGTTGTCGCGCTGCAATCCGTCCACACGATTGTACACCGCATACAGGTAGCGCTGTTTATCAAAAACATTGAAACCCTTCAACAGATTGATACCCCAGATCAGCAGACCCACGGCAACGATGAAGACGATACCTATTTTGAACTCTTTGGAAATTTTCAAGATGTATGATTTTTAATGGTTCACAAAATTAAATAAATTCTGTCACAGCTTTAAACCATGACGGCTCAAAAATGTTCGTCAGCACTGCATTTGATAACTTTTAAATTTTTGATATCTTTCTTTTTCAATATTCCTTTTTGTAAAAAAGTTTCGATAAGCTGCTGCGCCTCCTCAGCGGTGGAGGCGGCGCCAAAAGTACAACGATAACTTGTTCCTGATTTGAAGGCCCACAAATGTTGCATTTTGTTATAAGGTTTCTGTTCCAGTGGCTCCGTCGTGGGGCTGATGGCAAACTGCACGCGGTAGATTTCTTTTGTAATTTTTACTTTTGGTATTGTAATCGTGTCAGCGGTAACTGCTATTTGCGATGCTGGGAGAAGCGACTGCTGATAATCCATCACTGCACGGGCTATTGCGTTTGCAATGTTTTGTTGGTGGATGGTGTCGATAAGATATTTCTCTTCTGCCGGGTTACTCACAAATCCCGTTTCTATCAGTACGCCGGGCATGGCGGTGAGATATAAAACCATAAAACCGGCTTGCTTCACACCGCGGTCGTACATGTTTGCGGTGGTGCGCAACTGCTGTTGAACCATTCCGGCCAGGCTGATACTTTGCTCAAGGTTGTTGTTTTGCAAGAGATGCAGCATAATATAGTCTTCGTCGTTGTCGGGATTGAAACCTTCGTAATTTTCGGTGTAATTTTTTTCGGTGAGCAGCGCAGCATTTTCTTTTCTGGCTACTTCAAAGTTTTCCTGAGTTTTGTGTATGCCCATCACGTAGGTTTCGCTTCCAAAAGCAGTGGGTGAGGGGCCGGAGTTGCAATGTATGGATACAAAAAGGTCGGCGCTACTGCTGTTGGCCAATGCAGCACGCTGGTGCAGCGGTACAAACACATCGGTGGTGCGGGTGTAGATTACTTCCGCTCCGGGCATGAGTTTATTGATGGCAGCTCCGGTGCGCAAAGCAATGGCCAGTGTCAGCTCTTTCTCGTCGATCAGGGCGCCGGGTGCTCCCAGGTCGTGCCCGCCGTGTCCGGCATCAATTACTATTCGCTCCGCACTGCCCGCCCTTTGGCACAAACCTGATAAGCTTGCGGCCGTCATGCTGCAGATAAGAAAAAGTATTTTGAGGCGTTTCATGTTCCTTTGTTTGCTTTAGGGTCGCAAAGATAATTGTCTGTTTCGATCGCGCCATTGCGATAAGCAAATAATGAGCGCGCTGTAGCCCGCCGAAAATAGTTTATTTTGCATGTTGATTTGCTAACGAAATGCCTTTGGCTTTAGCCAGATTAAAAAATCTTGAAATATCGCCCGTTGAAATACTTTTTGTGTAAAAATGTCGCCGACAAAAGAAGGTTGCAACACCTATCAGCAAAGTTGATGCTGGTGTGGATGCTTGGCTTTTTGTCGGTTACAGCTTTTGCACAAACGCCTGCCGATCCCGACAGTCTTAACGCAAGCCATCCCGACAGTGTGCTTCTATTACGCAAAAGCGGAACGGGAAAACTTGACAGCATCTATCCATTCCGCGAAAGTGAAACAGGAAAATTCGACAGCGTGTATCCATTCCGCGAAAGCGAAACGATGAATCCCGACACAACAATGCAAGCCGACAGCCTTGTGAAAATAAAGGATCCGAAGCCTCCAAAGAAAAGTGTAGGGCTCGAAACCAACGTCAAATACAAATCGGCCGATAATATCCGCTACGATATCCGCAACAGCAAAGTATTTCTTACACAGAACGCCGAGATTGTTTATGGCGATATTTCCATCAAAGCTGCCTACATCGAGATCGACTTTAAAAGGAATCTGGTTTTTGCCAAAGGCCTGCCCGATTCAACCGGAAAAATGTTGGGAACACCGGTTTTCAGCGAGTCGGGGCAAACTTTTGAGGCGGAGGAGATGACTTATAATTTTGATACAAAAAAAGGAATTATTCACCAGGTGCGCACGCAGGATGGCGAAGGGTATCTTTACGGAAGCAGGATTAAGAAGATGCCCGACGATCGCATCAACATCGCCAAAGGATACTACACCACTTGCAATCTGCCCAATCCGCATTACGAATTTCGGTTTACCAAAGCGCAGTTGATCCCTGACAACAAGATAGTGTCGGGGCCGGCTTATATGGTGATAGAGAATGTGCCGGTGCCGCTGGTGGTGCCTTTCGGTTTGTTTCCCAATAAGTCGGGGCAGCGCTCGGGAATCATCATTCCGGGCATCGGCGAATCGGCCAACCGCGGCTTCTTTTTCGAGCGCGGCGGCTACTATTGGGGCATCAACGACTATATGGATCTTACCCTTACGGGCGATATCTACACCAACGGTAGCTGGGCGGTGCGGCCTACCTTCAGATACGCCAACAGATACCACTACGCTGGCAATTTCGATTTTAGTTATGGTGTTAATATCCAGGGCGACCGCGATTCACCTGATGCAGTTCACAAAAAAGATTTCCGCATTTTGTGGAACCATGGCCAGGATGCCAAAGCCCGACCCAACAGCCGTTTTTCGGCCAACGTAAATATTGTTTCTTCTTCTTTTAACAATTACAATCTTACCAGCTCCGAAAATTATCTGTCGAATACTTTCCAGTCGAGCATCGCGTATCAGACCAACTTTAACAACAATGTTTTTCTAACGGTCAACGCTTCGCACCAGCAGAATACCATCACCGGTGCTGTGAATATGACCCTGCCCAGCCTTAATCTAAATACCAAACAATTTTATCCCTTTCGCAAAAAAGTGATGAAAGGGAAACCTGCGTGGTACGAAAATATCTCGCTGAAATATGCCATGACCGCCGAAAACCAAATCCAAACCTACGATACATCGCTTTTTAAATCAGGATGGCTGGATGATTTCAAAATGGGGGTACGCCACAACATTCCCATCAGCAGTTCTATCAAATTGCTTCGGTACTTTACCATGACTAACTCGCTGACCTACACCGAGCGTTGGTATCCCTATGCAAAAGATTACAAATGGAATCCCGAAATGGTGATTCACAATGGTGATACTTTGAACGGGTTTTTTGAAATCGACACCACCTACGGATTTAAGGCGGCGCGGGAGTTTTCGTTCAGCTCATCGATAAGCACACGGCTTTATGGGATGTATCAGTTCAAAAAAGGTCCCGTAAGAGCCATCCGTCACGTGATGACACCAACCGCTTCGTTTAATTTACGTCCCGACTTTGGAAGCGAATTCTGGGGATATTATCAGGAAGTACAAAATGCACCCGATGGCACCATGCGGCGTTATTCGGTTTTTGAAGGGTTGCTTTACGGTGGCCCGCCCGACGGACGTTCCGGCATGGTGAGCTTCGGGTTTAACAACAATCTGGAGATGAAAGTGCGCTCGCGCAGCGACACCATTACCGGCACCAAAAAAATTGCACTCATCGACAATCTGAGCTTCAACATGTCGTACGACATCGCCCGCGACTCGCTGCAATGGTCGCCACTCACCATCCGTGGCAACACCATTCTTTTTAAAAAAATAAATGTTACGTATTCCAGTAGTTGGAGCCCTTATGCTGTGGACAGCAGTGGGCGTAGCATCAATACGTTTCAGTGGGAGATGGACAAGAAACCCTTTCGCATGAGCAGTGCAATATGGAATTTTGGATTGAATTACAGGTTTGGCTCCAGCGATTTTAAAAGAGGCAAAGCTGATCCGCAGCCTACCGGGACGCCGCTTACCGAAGATGCCGAGCTGCTCCAAAACTATTCAGAACGCGAGATACGCGAAATCGTGGATAACCCCGACAACTACATCAACTGGAACAACGCCTGGAATTTTTCCATCAATTACAATCTTAGTTTTTCTAATAATCCCATCTACATCAACTACGACCGGGAAGATAAACGCACCACCATACAAACGCTAGGCCTGTCGGGCGATGTGAGCATTACACCCAAGTGGAAAGTGAATTTTCGCACCGGCTTCGATTTCGATACCAAAAAGTTTAGCTACACGCAAATCGACTTTTACCGCGATCTGCACTGCTGGGAGATGCGCTTTAGCTGGATTCCGAGCGGATTTAGAAAGAGCTGGACGTTCGGTATCAACGTGAAAGCAGCCATCCTGCGCGACCTGAAATACGACCGCAAAAAAGATTTCCGCGACGCTTACCGATAATTCTTTCTCTACAATTTCTTACCCCGGTTGCCTTTCCCATGCCACTTATTTATATTTTTGCTTTTGTTCTCATTTAGCTGTTGCTAATATTTTTTAATAATCAATAATCATTTTAATAAATAAGAAATATGAAAAAAGTAATTCACACTTCCCAGGCTCCTAATGCTGTAGGTCCCTACAGCCAGGCCATCGAACACAACGGTCATCTTTTTATTTCCGGCCAGATTCCCATCGACCCCGCTATCGGCAAGATGATAGAAGGAGGCATAAAAGAACAAACCGAACAGGTGATGAAAAATATCGGCGCCATCCTCAAAGAGGCCGGCTACACCTTCGATCACGTGGTGAAATCGACGTGCCTGCTCAGCGACATGGACAACTTCGGCGCTATGAACGAAGTGTATGCCCGCTATTACACCAACAACCCGCCGGCACGCGCTGCCTATGGCGTGGTAAAACTCCCACTGGGTTCGCTCGTGGAAATCGAAACCATTGCAATGAAATAAAGATTTCAAAAATGTAGCCGCGTCATGACTTGTGACGCGGCTGTGTTTTTTTTGTCGGCTTAAGCCAAAACTGAAGAAAGATTCCAAAAGACAAAAAGACAAGATTCAAATAAACCGTAGCTGTTTAGGTGGTTTTAAGATTTACATTTAGTACCAGATTCTATGAGTTTAGGATTGGCCACCGCACACCCCCTGCCCCTAAAGGGGGAATTTGCCAACGCACAAGCGAAAGTGTGCGGGTGGCTTCTCCGCCAGTTGGTGGAAATGAGGGGTAAGCGCAGGCATTTTGGAAATGAAGCTTCATATCTTAAATTTGTGTTTTTGAAGACAGCATCTAAATATTTACAATAAATCTCAATGTCATGAATTTGACAACCCCGACAACCCAAAACCTTTATTTTATCATCAACTACTAAAAACATCAAACATGAAACATATTTTAAAAATATTATTACCGGCGCTGATACTGCTACAGACTACTGTGGTGCGCGCCGACGAAGGAATGTGGATACCGCTGCTGCTGAAGTCGATCAACGAAAAAGAGATGCAGCAGATGGGTTTGCGCATTTCGGCCGAAGACATTTACAGCATCAACCATTCGTCGCTCAAAGACGCCATCCTGCTCTTTGGCGGCGGCTGCACCGCTTCGATTATCTCCGACGACGGGCTTATCCTCACCAACCATCACTGTGGTTATGGTGAAATACATCACCACAGCTCTATCGAACACGATTATCTTACCGATGGCTTTTGGGCGATGAATCGCGAAGAAGAGCTGTCCAATCCGGGCCTTACCGTTACGCGTCTGGTACGAATGGAAGACGTATCGCAGCAAATGCTCAACGATCTTCCATCCGATCTTACCGAGAAGCAACGCGCCGAAGAGATTGACCGTCGTGCCAAAGCAATCACCGACGAAGCCGAAAAAGACACCCACTACGAATCAGCCGTGGAGCCGTTTTATTACGGCAACGAATATTATCTGCTGGTGTACGAAATTTTTAAAGACGTCCGCCTGGTGGGCGCTCCGCCTTCCAACATTGGTAAATTTGGAGGCGACACCGACAACTGGATGTGGCCACGTCATACCGGCGACTTTTCCCTTTTCAGGATTTACGTTAACGAAAATAACGAACCTGCCGAATACGCCAAAAGCAACGTGCCTTATCAGCCGCTCTATTCGATTCCCATTTCTGTAAAAGGTGTTAAAGAAGACGATTTCACCTTCATCTTTGGCTTCCCGGGAACTACGCAGGAGTACCTTCCTTCCGACGCTATCGAAACACTGACGCAGGTAGAAAATCCTGCCCGCATCAGTCTGCGCCGCCAGAAGCTCGACATCTACGAATCCTTTATGGTGCAGGATCCGGCCATTCGCATTCAATACGCGGTAAAGCATTCCCGTCTGTCGAATGGTTGGAAAAAGTGGATTGGCGAGAGCCGTGGCATACAGAAGCTCGACGGCATCGGACAAAGACAAAATTTTGAAGAAGGCTTTACGCGATGGGTCAACGGCTCACCGGAGCTTTCGCAGAAATATGGCGGACTGCTGCCCGCTTTTGGTGCAGCTTACGATGAGCTGGACGTCGCGCGCAAGCAAATGATCTATCTGATAGAAGCGGGACTGGGCATCGAGATTGTTCGTGCTGCACGCATGGCCACCGGGCTTGTTAGAGTTTCGGAAAATAAAGAGACCACCGAAGAAGATTTGCAGAAAGCATTGACGCGCCTGCAGGATAACGGCACGGATTTTTACAGCAATTATTACCAGCCCATCGACCGACGTGCGATGGTGACGATGCTTCAGTCATATCGAGATGCATTTCCTGCCGGTCAGCTGCCCCCCGTCTTTACAACCATCCGCGACAAATACAACAACAATATTCAGAAGTTTGCCGATGCACTTTTTGATAAATCGATATTTGCTTCAGAAAAATCTTTCAACAATTTCTTTGGTAAGTATAAACAGAAACAATATCGCAAAATAGAAAACGATCCGGCCTACCAGATGGCTACCGGGCTGATGGATTATTACCGCACCAACATCATGACCGTGATAAACCGGGAGGAGATAGCCGTGGACAGCATGATGCGTATCTATATGCGTGCACAGCGCGAATACCAGCCCGACAAGCGCTTCTACCCCGATGCCAACTCTACACTGCGTGTGGCTTATGGCAAAGTGAAACCATTTTATCCCCGCGACGGTGTTTTTTATGAATATCAGACAACCCTCGAAGGCATCATGGAGAAAGAAGATCCTGCCATTTATGACTATGTGGTGGAAGATAAACTGAAGCAGCTTTATCACGACAAAGATTATGGCCGCTATGGCATGGAGGAACAAATGCCCGTATGTTTTATTGCTACCAATCACACCACAGGCGGTAACTCTGGTAGTCCCGCACTCAATGCTGATGGCCAACTGGTCGGCGTCAATTTCGACCGCTGCTGGGAAGGTACCCTGAGCGACCTGATGTACGATCCAGACCAGTGTCGCAATATTATGATCGACGTCCGCTATTTCCTGTTTCTTGTGGACAAATTCGCCGGTGCCACACATCTGTTGGACGAGATGGTGATAGTGGAGTAACTGAAACTTATCAAAAGAAACATTTTCCGTAGCCCGGGCCTTCGGGCCTGGGAACACGGGAAATCTTAATTAAGAAAACATGCAAACACGAATCACTGATCTTTTTGGCATCCGTTACCCGATTGTTCAGGCGGGGATGATTTGGTGCTCGGGCTGGAAACTGGCTTCGGCAGTGAGTAATGCAGGCGGGTTGGGACTTCTCGGTGCCGGATCGATGCGCCCTGCAGTTTTTGAAGAGCACGTGCATAAGATGCAAAAAGCTACCGACAAGCCCTGGGGTGTCAATCTGCCACTGCTCTATCCGCAAATGGACGAGATCATCGATATTGTTTTGCGCGAAAAGGTGCGGATTGTTTTTACCTCGGCAGGTAACCCCAAAACCTACACCGGAAGATTTAAAGAGGCTGGGATTACGGTGGTGCATGTGATTGCAAATACGAAGTTTGCCGCCAAGGCCGAACAAGCCGGCGTGGATGCGTTGGTGGCCGAAGGTTTTGAAGCCGGCGGACACAACGGCATCGAAGAAACCACCACCATGACGCTCATCCCGCTGATCCGCCGTCAGACGAAGCTTCCGCTAATTGCGGCCGGCGGTATCGGAACGGGCAGACAGATGCTCGCTGCTATGGCGCTTGGTGCCGAAGGCGTGCAGGTAGGAAGCCGCTTTGCTGCCAGCACAGAGTCGTCGGCACATGAGGTTTTTAAACAGAAAATTGTTGAAGCCACCGACGGAGCTACCAAACTCTCGCTAAAAAGCATTGTTCCTGTGCGCCTTATCCGCAACAAGTTTCAGCAGCAAACCGAAGAATTTGAAAGGCGTGGCGCCAGCCCCGACGAACTGCGCGAGTTGCTGGGGCGCGGTCGTGCCCGCCTCGGCATGTTCGAAGGCGACGCCGACGAAGGCGAGCTGGAGATAGGGCAGGTGTCGGCGCTTATCGACAGCATAAAACCCGCTGCTCAGATTCTCAGCGAGATGATGGAGGAGTTTGATTCGGCAAGAGATGAATTAGTAACTCTTTGAGGAGTAAATAAGAAAAAAGGATCAATTTCCCATCTTTCAATATTTCCAAACAAACCTATTCGTACAACTTACTCCGCTGCTCTTTCAGCTTTTCATCGCTGATGTAATCATCATACTCCGTCAATTTGTCAATCATTCCTTTTGGGCCGATTTCGATCACACGGTTACAAACCGTTTGGATAAATTCGTGGTCGTGTGACGACATCAGGATGTTGCCTTTAAATTTGATGAGTGTGTTGTTAAAAGCCTGAATAGATTCGAGATCGAGGTGGTTGGTGGGTGTGTCGAGCAGCATCACGTTGGCGTTTCTAATCATCATGCGAGCAATCATGCAGCGCACCTTTTCACCACCCGAAAGCACTTTTGTATTTTTATAAATTTCTTCACCCGAGAAAAGCATCTTTCCCAAAAACCCCCTCAGGTATAAATCAGAAGTATCAGTCGAAAACTGGGCAAGCCAATCCGTAAGGCTGATATCATTTTGAAACAAATGCTCGTATTCAAGCGGGAGGTAGGCTTTAAGGATCGTTTGTCCCCATTCATAAGTGCCGCTGTAATCCTGATCATGGCCTTTCAGGATTTCAAAAAGAGCAGTCATGGCACGGGTATCCCGCGACAGGAAAACAATTTTGTCGTCTTTTTGAAGATTAAAATTTAAGTTTTTGAAAAGTAACGTGCCATTCATTATTTTGGTCAGGCCTTTCACTTCCAGAATGTTATTGCCGGGTTCGCGTTCCGGTGTAAAAATGATGCCCGGATATTTGCGCGTCGAAGGTCTTATTTCTTCAATATTCAATTTCTCGATCATCTTTTTACGGCTGGTTGTCTGTTTCGATTTTGAAGCATTGGCGCTAAATCGGGCAATAAATTCGAGCAGTTCTTTTTTGCGATCTTCGGCTTTTTTATTCTGGGTTTGCTGCTGCCGGAGTGCGAGTTGGCTCGATTCGTACCAAAAAGTGTAATTGCCCGGAAACTGCTGAACACGGCTAAAATCAATATCAACAATGTGTGTGCAGATCGAATCGAGGAAGTGTCTGTCGTGCGACACAACCAAAACCGTATTGTCGAAACCGGCAAGGTAATTTTCGAGCCAGTTTACCGTGTCGAGGTCGAGGTCGTTGGTAGGCTCATCGAGCAAAAGGTTGTCGGGCTTGCCAAACAGTGCCTGAGCCAGCAAAACTTTAACTTTTTCCTTGGCGCTCAACTCATTCATCAATTTGTAATGAAGCTCTTCCTTGATGCCAAGTCCGCTCAGCAAACTGGCCGCATCACTTTCGGCGCTCCAGCCGTCCATTTCAGCAAATTTATCTTCCAGTTGCGAAGCTCTGTTTCCGTCATCTTCAGTAAAATCGGTTTTGGCGTACAGCGCATCTTTTTCGTTCATCACCGTCCATAATTTTGAATGACCCATCAAAACTGTCGAAAGAACCGTGCAATCGTTGAATTCTGAATGGTTTTGACGTAGCACTGATAATCGCTCGCCGGGACCAAACATCACGGTTCCTTTGGCGTTTTCGATTTCACCATACAACATTTTGAGGAAGGTTGATTTGCCTGCGCCATTTGCGCCGATGATGCCGTAACAGTTGCCGGCAGTGAATTTCATATTTACGTCCTGGAACAATACGCGTTTCCCGTATTGAATGCCCAGGTCAGAAACTATAATCATTCGATTTTATGTTAGTTATGCAATATTTGGCCTTTTTTTTGAAAAACAAAATTCTCTGGTTATAGAGAAAATCAGGTTCCTGTGAAAGGATGTGTTTTATTCAGTTTCAAAATTCTCAGATCCCTAAAGTGATTCAAAGTGTAAATTTTGAGGCGGCAAAAGTAGGCTAATCTTTTTGGCCTTTTCAGGAAGATAGTCTGATACTCAAGAAAAAATATTCGACGTCAATAGGATTTTAAAACAATAAACGGAAGTTCTGCATTCTGATAAAGTTGTCGATGTCATAAATAAAGCTCCAACAAAAAACGATGAATATGAATATCGACGCCCGCAAAATAGAATTTGTACAAGAATTTTTAAAAGTGCAAAGTGAGGAAGTCATTTCCCGACTGGAAAAAATATTGAAAAAAGAACAAAAAACTTCTACAGAACAATTATTTGAACCAATGGCTCAGGAAGAATTGGATGGTCGAATCGATCAATCAGAATCTAATTTTCGGAATAGTCGATTTAAAACCAGTTCTGAGCTTTTAACCAAATATGAAAAGCAGCAATGAAAGTTATTTGATTGGAATTTGTAGGGTTTCAACATCCGTAAATTTTCGGAAGAAAGAAAATGATATTTAAGTTTATAAAGCTCGTCAGATTTGTTTCAGCCTTTCTCTGTAAACTTTTGCAAATGACGCTTTTGTGGCTGAATAGAATAAAGTGTACTTTTGCCGACCGAATATTGTGTAAATGGATTTTGAGGATAAGTTGAATTCCCACCATACTGTTGCGCTGAGCGCGCCGGAAGAAATTTACCACCGTCCGGAAAAACGACAATTAAACTAATAAGCATTTGATGACATTTGATGAAATGGGCATAGCGCCCGAAATACAACAAGCTATTTTGGCAATGGGCTTTGAGAGTCCATTGCCCATACAGGAAAAGATTATCCCGATACTGCTCACCCGCAACACCGATATCATCGGTCTGGCGCAGACGGGTATGGGCAAAACAGCTGCCTTTGGTATTCCCATCGTGCAGCAAACCGACGTACGTGTTAATAAACCACAGGTGGTGATACTTAGCCCGACGCGCGAGCTGTGTATGCAGATTGCCAGAGACTTGACCAATTATGCCGTGAACACACCCGGGCTGAAGATACTGGCCGTATATGGCGGAGCCGGCATCGTGCCACAGATGAATGCGCTGAAACAAGGCGTGCAAGTAATCGTGGCCACCCCCGGACGACTGATCGACCTGATAAAACGAAAAGTTGCCAACCTCTCCTCCGTTTACCGTGTGGTGCTCGACGAAGCCGACGAGATGCTCAACATGGGTTTTACCGACGACCTCAATACAATCCTGGATCAGGTGCCGGAAGACCGCAACACGTTGCTGTTTTCGGCTACCATGCCCTCGGAGATTCGCAAGATTGCATCGCGCTATATGCGCAGTCCTGAGGAGATATTGATAGGCACACGCAACGCCAGCGCCGAAAATGTGAAGCATCTGCTATACACCGTGCATGCCCGCGATAAATATCTGGCGCTGAAACGTATCGCCGACTTTTATCCCAAAATTTATGGTATCGTATTTTGCCGCACCCGCATCGAAACGCAGGAGATCGCCGATAAACTGATTCAGGACGGCTACAGCGCTGACTCTCTGCACGGCGACCTGTCGCAGCCCATGCGCGACATGGTGATGCAAAAATTCAGAGTGCGCAACATTCAGTTGCTGGTGGCTACCGACGTGGCTGCCCGTGGACTGGACGTGAGCGACCTGACGCATGTAATTAATTACAGCCTGCCCGACGACTACGAGATATATACCCACCGTAGCGGCCGAACAGGTCGTGTGGGAAAAGACGGAATTTCTATTGCCATCACGCACCTTCGTGAGAAATTTGCGGTGAAAAAAATAGAGGATAATCTACACATCCGCTTCGAGCGAATGAAGATACCCACCGGCAAAGAGATTTGCGAAAAGCAGCTTTTTAATCTGGTGGATAAGATGGAACATGTGCAGATGGACAACGAAGCCATCGACGATTTCCTGCCGGTGATCTACAAGAAGCTCGACTGGATGAGCAAGGAGGAGGTCATCAAGCGGTTTGTTTCGATGGAGTTCAACAGGTTTTTGGATTATTACCAGGATGCCGACGAGCTAAACGAGCCTGTGGAGCAGCGCGAGCGCGGCCGCGGCCGCGACAAAGAACGCCAGCCACGCCAAAGCGATGGTAATGCCGAGAAAGGCTACACGCGCCTATTTATAAGTGTGGGCAAAATGGATGGGCTGGTTCCCGCCGGACTTATTGAGCACATCAATCGCAACATGCCCACCGTGAAGGTACCCGTAGGCCGCATTGACCTATTGGAAAAATTTTCGTTTTTTGAAGTCAAAAGCAGCTATGCACAACAGGTGGTGGAGCAGCTCAATAACACCCGCTACCGCGGCAGTCGTATCGATATCAGCCTGGCTCAGGGCAAAGAAGCTGTGAGAGGGAAAGATGGCGGTGCAGGTAATAAGAAAAGCTATGCGCCACGTTTCGATCGCCGCTCCGACAAGCCAAAAAAGCGCAGGTATTAAGCGTCTGGAAGAAGTTATGAGTGGTGAGAAAGCAGAGGTGAGCGGTGAGTGGTAAGAAAGAATTAGTAGGTAGGCCGCCAGCAGTCAGAAGCTTAAGTGATGCCAGACATTTTTTTAATTCAATATTCTGTATTTTCTCCGACAAACTGGTTTCGACAAGCTCAACCACCGCAGGGCAGGTTTTATTCTGTATTCAATATTCAAAAAACTTGTAAGAGATGGCAACTCTGATGGCGGAAGTGTAAACTTCCCGTTGGGCTGCGAACCCAGGGGTTTGGTTGAATCCTCATCATAGCTCTCTGCGTCCTGCTCTCCGCGCCCTGCTTTTCGCGTCCTGCTCTTAGCGCCCTGCGCCACGCTCTTTGCGCCGTGTGTCAGACTATCGAAATCGCTGCCTTTACGGCCTGCTCCAGGATATCGATGGCGGCGTTGGCAGCGCGTTGGGCAATTGCCTTGGTGATAACAGCCATTGCGTTAAGCTCCGCTTCCAGAATCAGCTTTTCGTCGTCTATCCGCGATTTAAACTTATCCTCCGGGAGGTCGCCGCTGATGCGTAGCTCGGCAAGGAGAAACAGGCGATCTTTGCGGCGCAGTATAAACTCTTCGGCGACGCATTTCACTTCATCCCAACTGTCGGCCACGGTGTCTTTGACGCCGGCCAGCATATCGTTGATCACTTTGTTGATGTCGAGTTTCATAATGTTTCAATTTTAAAGTTGTTATTCGGGTGGGTTGGTGGCTAATTCTTTTCCTTTTTCGGCTACCTGCATCGCATAAAACAGGTCGCTGAAAGTCTTACGGTTGAGCTTTATCAGTCCGTTGCTCAGGGTGTTGTCGCTGCGGTGTTCCTCTTTGTATTTCTGCCACAGCTCCAGCGTTATCTCCACAATGCGGGTAGAGTTTTGGTTGAGCGGTTTGATTTTGTTTTGGTTCAGAAGCGAACCAAGCATCACTTCGATATCGACATATTGCGGGACAAAAAGCTCAAAGGCGCGCCCATCATTTTCGGGCCTGGTGGTTTCGAGCATCATCAGATAAAACTTGTCCACCTGCCGGGCGGTTTCTTTTATATCAGTGGCAAGCGTCGCGTCGTACTCAGGGACAAAGGTTACCCGGCAGCCATACATCGCAAAGGTTGCGAACAATAATAACATCAGCAGCAATTTGCTGTTGCGTGTTTGGATGGTAAGATTTTTCATAACTGTTAGTATTTGAAATTTTGTAATGAGAATGTGCTTTTCTGATCTTAACAGAACAAAGTTATTATTATAATAATCGAAGTTGCATTATTTGTTAATTTGCAAAAGATAAATTAAAACGGATGCACAAACTTATAGATTATATTTTATCGGTAGTATTTTACATTTCCTTCGCGGTGGTGGTGTTGTTTTTTCACCCGGTGCAGGTGGGAGCGCACTTGTTGTTGGGCGAGCGTGCAAGGCAGCGGGTGGTGACAGCGCTCAACTTTATGCTGCTACAGTCGATGCGCTTAGTAGGCTGCCGGTTCACTTTTCGTGGATTTGAAAAAATCCCCAAGGGCGGGCCTGTTGTCATTGTTTCTAATCATCAAAGTATGTTCGACGTCCCGGTTTTAGTGTATGGCTTCCGGCGGTTCAACCCAAAGTTTATCAGTAAGATCGAACTGGCGCGCAATTATCCCAGTATCTCCTACAATCTTCGTGCGGGTGGGTCGGCGTTGATCGACCGCAGCGACCGCGCCCAAGCCGTAAAAGAAATCACCAGGGTAGGAACGCTTATCGAAAGTACGGGCGAAGCAGTGTGTATATTTCCGGAGGGTACGCGAAGCAAAACCGCCAGGATGAAGTCGTTTATGCCCGCCGGCCTAAGTGCATTGCTGCATGCCGCCCCTTCGGCACTTATCGTTCCTTTTGCCATCGACGGTCATAACCACCTGATAAAGTATGGCGCCTTTCCGTTGCATACCTTTCAGCGGATAACTTATACCGTTCTCGATCCCATCGAACCCAGCCAGTTTCCTGATCTGGAGATTGTAAAAATTGTCGAAGACAGGATTCGGGAGGTGTTGGAGGGATAGATAGATGGCCGTGGGCAGTGTTTAGCAGGATGACTTCAACTAAAATAGTTGTGTTTTTTGTAATAAAAGTTTTTCACAATTGAAACAGACGAAGTCAGAAAAAACTACGGACACAGCACTATCAAGGTTTCTGGGTTTTTTTTAAATCGAATATATCCGTTCTCCTGTCTTCCAGGTTGCGCACGGTGCCGAAGCGGTGAAGTTCGCGAAGCAGATGGATGTCGACGTCGGCCACCAATATCATTTCAGTGTTGGGCGTTGCCTGGGCTTTGATGCCGTTGGGCGGGAACGAGAAGTCGCAGGGGGTGAGTACCATCGATTGGGCATAACGCGTGTCCATGTTGTGTACTTTGGGCAAGTTGCCTACGCTGCCCGCGATGGCCACATAACATTCGTTTTCGATGGCACGGGCACGGGCACAGTTGCGAACTCTTGCATATCCGTCCTGGGTGTCGGTGAGAAAAGGCACAAAAAGTATCTCCATACCTTCGAGTGCCAGCAGCCGGCTCAGCTCCGGAAACTCTACATCATAACAAATCAGGATGCCGATTTTTCCGCAATCGGTATCAAAAACCTTAAGCTGCTCGCCTTTTCCCCATCCCCAAATGTTGCGCTCGCCGGGCGTGATGTGTAGCTTTTCGTAGCGTTCGGTGGTGCCGTCGCGGCGACAGAGGTAGCCATTGTTGTAAGGCCGTTCGTCGCGCATCTCGGGCATGCTGCCGGTGATGATGTTGATGTTGTAGGCGATGGCCAGCTCGCAAAAGCGGCGCAGGATTTCCGGTGTATGTGCAGCCAGCTCGCGCAGCGCTTCGGGCTGCGACAGGTGATTGTTGTCGGCCATGAGCGGGGCATTAAAAAACTCCGGAAACAAAGCGAAGTCGCTGCGGTAGGCCGCCACTGCATCCACAAAATATTCGACTTGGGATAAAAGTTCGTCCAGATTTTTGTAATGCCGCATTTGCCATTGCACAAGTCCCAGCCGAACTACCTTTTTTTGCACAGCAGCCACCTTGCGTTTTTTGGTGTAATAGATGTTGTCCCACTCCAGCAGCACCGCGTATTCGTTGGATTCTTTGTCGCCCTCCAGGTAATTTTTCAGCACCTTGGCCACATGAAAATCGTTAGAGAGCTGAAAGTTTAGCACCGGATCGTAAATCTCCTTTTGCTTCACCTTGTTGATGTATTCTTTGGGCGTAAGCGTGTCGGCATATTTGTGATATTCAGGGATGCGACCGCCAAAGGCTACTCCACGCAGGTTGAGCCGCTCGGCGAGGTCTTTCCGGTAATCGTAAAGTCGGCGTCCCAGGCGCAATCCTCTGAACTCTGGTTTTATAAAAATATCGATACCATACAGCACGTCGCCATCCGGCAGGTGCGTGTCGAAAGTGTAGTTGCCGGTGATTTCGCGATAGGTATGATGTTCATCAAAACTCTCGTAGTCGACGATAATGGAGAGTGCACCGCCGGCAATTTGTTGATTTACTTTTATTACCACCTGCCCTTCGGGAAACCGCTCGATGAGACGCTGCAAATATTCACGTCCCCAAAAAGCGTTGGGCATGTGTGTGTAGGATGCCAGGGTAGCTTCTTTGAGTTGCTGATAATCGTCGAGCGTAAGAAACGATAATTCTATGTTTTCGATCGGGGCCATAATGTGTGTTTTTAAAATAAAGTAAAGGAAATTTTCCTGATTTCGTCTTCAAGACCCCGTCTGGCTCCTCCCTTGAGGGGGAGGATTCCATCCTATTTTATCTGAAATTATTAAAACAACAATTATAAACCAAAACAGGCACCTGCTGCTGTTAGTTTATCTTTCCGATTTTCCGGGCATAGCTGGTGTAATGTTTAGGCCGACGCTGAAATAATGAGCCGGCCGGACAGGATTTTGCAACGTGTGCGTTTTGTATTTTAAAGGCGAATATACAGCCGAAAGTGTGTTGCCGGCGTGATAGAGATTATGGTGAAGATGTGGTGGTAGCCCGTCGAGGATGCCGGCAAAAACATCAAAACGCGGGGTTTCGGGATTACGTGCATAATCGTGCCATACCACAATGCTTCGATCGTGCAACAGATTGGCAAAGACTTTCTGCGTATCATTTTTCACCATCTCATAGTGATGATCGCCATCGATGAAAATCAAATCATATTTCTGATTGAGACCCGCGAAATCAAAATGGGAGGTGTCGCCGCGCAAATGGGTGATGTTGGGTAGGTGGTTAGAGAAAAAACCGATTAAGTCAATATAATCCTCACTCATCCCCACCTCTCGCATTTGCTCATCCGAAAGGTTGAGTGTGGTGCAGTGTGCAGCATGTGGAGCTACGTTGGCCACGCTTTCGCCGCGCCACGTGCCTATTTCGAAATATCGGCACCCTTCGATTCCGGCAGCCAGTTGTTGAAGTAGGAAATGATCGGTAGGCAGCGAGCCGCCATCGAGAAAAGCAAAAATCGGAACCTCGCCCTTCGATGCACCCGTAATGGTGGTAAGTTCTACCACCGGCAAGCCTTGGGCAAAATGATGCAGCTTGTCGACATGCCGGCGCCAATTGTCGTCGGTGTCGATGACGTGATTGAGCAATGAAGGCTGGCGCACCAGCAAACGGATGGCTTTGAATAATTTCGCGGCTTTCGACATAATTCTTTTTGGTTAGTTTCTGTCCGCAAAAGTATTTCATTTTTCAGCAATGGCTTATTTATCGTTTTTGCACAGAAGCAAGCAGCAATATGCCGCCTATTAGCAGCACAATACTTACCGTGATGGGCAGCCAGCTAATGGAGCTAAAAACGATTTCGTTGCCGAAGAGACTCAGGCTATGCGATCTGTTCATTGCCTGAATTCCAAACGCAAAAGTGCCGATGACGCCCAGGATTACGATAATGATTCCTACAATTTTCATGATGGTTATAGTTTTGATTTCCTCACTAAAGATTCCGACTTGATCCTATTAACAATAATATACCTAAGAGGTTAATTAATGTTCTGTTTATTTTAGAAATCGTAATAAAAATCGTATGGAATGATGTGTGGTTTTGTGGCTTCAAACGATTGGAATTCACCACGTGGGCGCGAGTTTGTCTGAGCCATAAAGGCATTTCCGTCAGCAGGATGGGGAAACCAGCTCAGCTTTATTTCGAGGGTTTGGAATACCAGGTTTTCGTTTTTAATCAATACCCCAACCCCGATGCCCGAATATAGTTTGTTGTTATAAATGGGGCGGTTTGCGGGGCCTGCCAGGCTCGCTTCATAGAAAAGTTCCAACGCAAACTGAAACCCATAGATTATCCAGGGGGTGTAGGTAACCATGCCGGTGGTGATGTTGAGCTGCTGGTTGCCGTCGAACTTATACAATTTGAGGCCACCCATCTGGTTGAGGTTTTGCACATACATCTTTTCGTTGCGATAGCGATTGATGCCTGCCGAATAATACATGCGGAACTGCAAGCGTGTATTGTATTTTTCGGAGAATTTAAAACGGTTGCTGAAGTAGTGTGTGCTGAAGTTGAAAAGGCCTTGTCTTAGCTGGTGATCATCAATAAAGGCACCGGCTTCTGCCAGCATGTAGAGGTAGCCAAACTTATCCAGATAATCGCCTGCCGAAAGCGAGATGCCGCCATACGGCCGGTTGAAAAATTCAGCCAGTTCGTAGCCGGCTGTCAGCGTGAGATTAAAACCGTAAGGGATGTCCTCGGTGATGCCAAATCCATAGATGTATTTGCTTTGGTAATAGTCGTTGCGAACAAATGATATCGACCCCAGAAAGTCGGCTCGGTGCTGGTATCGGATGTTGGTATCCCGGCGGGTAGTAGGACGGAGGAGGTAATGAAGGTAATTGTAGCGGGCTGCCAGCACCAGATATTCGGCGGCCTCGGCGGGGTTGGGATGCGAAGCAAACGAATAACCTGCCACACCTTCGATGTTATGATAATGGATCTGATAGATTTTGCCGGAATCGTCCTCAGCATCCGGCGGGTAGCTGTACTTACTGTCGAGCCTGTAATACTTATCTTCGACTTTGGCCAACCCGCCCCAACTCGACTTTGTAGGCACATATTTACGAGTGGCTTGCAATCGCCGCAGCTCCGTGTTTTCGTCGCGATCTATCATGGCCTGTGCAGCTATAAACGACCCGCCGATATTGGGAACCTCATAACCCAGATAACTGTAGCGAACATAGGGCGATTTGACAGGCATCAGCGTAAAGGTATTGGTGAAAAAATGTCCCCAGCCCATAAGGTTAACCGTGTACAAATCAATTTTGTACTTATCAATTCCCGACGATCGAAATGAAGCTCCGTAAGGATAGATGTCTTTAACAATCACCACCACATCCACCGAGTCGCTGCCTGCCACGTTGTCCACAACGCGGATGCGGGCATCGTTAAGCGAACGCAGCTCACGCAGCAGCCGCTCACTGTTGCTCATCAGGTAGGGTTCTATCCGGTCGCCTTCGCCAAAAAGCAAGTTGTCACGGATTACATAATTTCTGGTAGCTGGATAGGTCTTGTTAAGCCACCGGAAAAACTTCGACTCCGTTTGGTAAGCGGTATCCATCACCGTGGGGCCAATGGCATCGAGCACCAGGTATCGGATGTTGCGGATAACTTTGCCTTCATAAGGCTCAAAACGCTTTTCCGGTTTTTCGATGGCTGCGGTATCTTCTTTCGGTTCTTTGTGTGGATTGGCAAAAGTAGCCGCATACAATTCGCGGGTCAGACGGCTGCCCTGCGTTTTTTCTTTCAGCATCCGGCGCAATCGGTAGGTTCGTAGCTCGTCGTTTTGCCGTATTACCGAGTCATTAAAAATCAGCGTAGTGTCGTTTTTGAAAGTGTAGGTGCTATCGTAAATTTTTATCCGAGTGCCTTTTTCTATAAAAATGGTATCCGTAACACTCCGGTTCTTCTGCTGAGCATGCAGCGACGAAAACAACATCAAAAACAACATGAGCTGAAGCAGTTTTACGGAAGGTTTTAAGAAGGCTGAACAGGTCATATTGTTTTTAAAAACTTTGCGTAAAAATAGAAAAATCTGCTTCGACGGCAACACGGCAAAGATAAAAGATGTTTTACGCTATCTTCGCCTTTTGCTTTTTAAAACCACTATTAGATGAGAAAATTGATAGGTTTGTCTTTTTTGTTGATCTCTTTCACCGCCCTGGCCGACACCCTCACAGTAATGCATTACAACTTGCTCAACTATGGCAACTTTACGAGTTACTGCACCATTTACAACAATCCGCCCGATGCAAAAACCGCCCATCTCAAAACCGTTATCGATTATTATCTGCCCGATATCCTTTCCGTAAATGAGATAGGCACGGAGGCTTTTTATCAGAATAAGATTTTAAATGAAGCGCTCAATGTTTCGGGGCGCACCGGCTATTTGCGTGCCGAAGCAACCAACCTGGCGGGCAGCGACATCATCAACATGCTTTATTATCGTGCCGATAAACTGGGGCTGGAGCGGCAGGAAGTGATTCCCACCATCCCTCGCGACATCAATGCCTACCGGCTTTTTCATCGCCCGGTGGCACTTACCGGCGATACTATTTTTCTTTGGATCATCTCAGCGCATCTCAAAGCAGGTAGCACCAGCTCCGACAAAGAGCAACGCGGCGTAATGGCGCAGGCTGTTGCCGATTTTATTAATACTAATAACATCACCGATGCATGTATGCTTGCCGGCGATCTGAATTTGCAAAAAGCTACAGAGCCTGCCTGGCAATTTTTGGCAGCATCATCCAACGCTGTGGCACCATTCACCGATCCTGTCGACATGGAAGGTAATTGGCACATCAATCCGGCTTTTGCTTCGGTGCATACCCAATCCACACGTATCAACAGCAACGGGTGTGCTTCCGGCGGCGGCATCGACGACCGTTTCGATTTTATTTTGGTAAGCCCCGGCATGCTTGAAACCGATGCGTCGGTAGCGTACATCGACGACAGTTACGTTATTGCCGGGCAGGATGGGCAGCGATTTGACGGCTCCGTACTCGTCCCGCCCAATTTCTCAGCGCCGCAAGCTGTGCTCCAGGCCATTTATCAGTTTTCCGATCACATGCCGGTAATGATTAAGCTGGACATAGAAAGCCCTGAAGCGCCGTTGCCACAGTCCTGGAGTTTTACGGCCACCTCCCGCGTTCATCAGGTGCTGGTGCCGTTGGCTTGTCAGCCTTCTTTGTTTGGTCAGCCTTTGGCGGCCGGCAGTTACATTGGCGCTTTCTTTTTGGACAACAACAGCGAGCGATGTGCCGGATACAAGCAATGGAATGGGATCGACAATGTTTTATTAAAATTGTATGGTGATAATCCTGCTACGCCCGATAAGGAAGGTTTTACTGGCGGTGAGCCGCTCCTATTCAAAGTGCTCAATATGCCGCTGATGAATGAATATTATACTTCCGTAGATTTTAACGAAGCTTACTCCGCTGCGGATGGTTTGTTTGTAGCGGGGGGGTCCTCGGCACTCACACGCTTGCAGGCCGATTATTTGCAAAGCTTTCCGCTCACAATCGAAGCGGGCTGGTCGGCGGTCTCTTCGTTTTTACAACCCATTTACCCGACCGCTGTTTCCCTTTTCGGTAACAACCTGCAGCATGTTATTTATTACGCAGACAGCACTTCCGTCTATTGTCCGCAGGCCGGACTTATCAAGGCGCCGCTTTGGAAGGCCGGCGCATCTTATCTCATAAAATGCAATGCCGATTTCACCATCGACTTTCAGGGATTTCCACTTTTTGAGAAAACAATAATTCTGAATGCTGGCTGGAATCTTCTGCCAGTGCCCGTCGGACGCTACGTGGCGACGGAGGAGCTTTTAGAGAATCTCGGTAATAATCTGGTGGCTATAAAAGAAGTAGCCGGAACTAAAGTTTTCTGGCCGGAACGCGATATTCATTCACTTGACCAGCTTATTCCCGGAAGGGCGTATTTTATTAAATTAAACTTGGGTGATGTTTTGATTCTTCAGGAGTGATTTGGCCCGGAAGGATGATTTATTTCTGGTTTTTACTGGAGAGGCGGGGGAAAACGACATAATTTCTTTCACCGCAAAGGCGCAGAGGCGCGGAGGAGGGCTACTAAAATTGTTTCACCGTAACGGCAATATCAAGAAAACTTTTGTTTTCTTCTTTTTTCTCTCCATCTCTCCGTCTCTCCGCCTCAGCGGTTTATTTAAACTTTAAAGTTCAATCAATCCTCCACTTTCCCGGACAGCATGGGTTAGGTGAAATCGGGTAGGAAAAGTACAATTCAATCCTAAAATCCGACACTTCAATACTTCTTATTTTTATTTGGTTGATTCCACCCCGTCATTTGCACGCATTATCATCAACATAACAATGCGATGCTTAACAAATATCTGATATTCATTTTTATTTTAATGCAAATAGCCCTAAATGGAAAGGCTCAAAGCTCTATCTCAGGAACGGTGCACGACAAAAGCGGCGAGCCTCTGACGGGTGCCAACATTTACCTGAAAGAAACATACGACGGGGTTTCGAGTGATGCAAAGGGCAATTTTACTTTTAAAACCAACGAAACGGGGAAGCATACACTTAGGATTAATTTCATTGGTTTTGAGGGATTTGAAAAGGAGTTTGATTTAAATAACTCTTCCATTCATATTGATGTCGTTTTGCATGAGGCCTTCAATCAGATGAAGGCAGTTACGATTACCGCCGGTACCTTTGAGGCTGGCGATGCCCGGCGCTCGGCAAGCATGACTTCGCTCGACATGGTTACTACGGCCGGTGCAATGGGTAGCGTGTTTGGAGCTTTGCAAACGCTTCCCGGCACTTCAGCCAATCCCGAGTCAGGAAAATTATTTGTGAAAGGTGGAAGCAGCGAGGAGTCGCAGACCTACATCGACGGCATGTTGGTGCATGTACCTTATAATTCTTCACCACCATTAACATCTGTGCGCGGACGGTTCAATCCCTTCATGTTTAAGGGAACAGTTTTTAGCACCGGTGGCTATTCGGCAGAATACGGACAGGCTTTATCGTCGGTTTTGCAACTTTCGACTACAGATATGCCTGCCGAAGATGAACTGAATATTTCGCTTCTAACTGTAAGCGCGGGTTTGGCCGGAACCAAAACATGGCGGAAGGGAGCCATAACTGCCACGATCGATTATACCAATTTGAAACCTTACATGAGCATCGCGCCACAAAACTACAACTGGAACCATCCCCCGGAATCGCTAAGCTCGGAAGTGAGTTTGCGACAAGAAACCGGTTCGTCAGGCATGATGAAGCTTTATGGCAATTTCACCACCACAACAATGTCGCTCATGCAAAGCGATCTGAATAATGACGGACAGCAGGTTGCCTACTCCATAAAAAACGACAATACCTATATCAATGGATCTTGGAATACGCCCCTTGGCCAAAAGTGGATTTACAAAACCGGATTGTCTGTGAGCGAAAGCCATGATCAGGCCTCTTACGGTCAAAACATGATGGATGATAACCTGCGTGGCCTGCATTATAAAAATGTTTTTATCCATCAGCTTAGCCAAAATAAAGTTAATGTGAGGCTGGGGGCTGATTTGTTTTTATGGCAATATGACAGTAAATTTAGCGAGGGAGACAGCAGCCTGAAGGCGAGTTATCAGGATGTATCGCCGGCTGCTTTTGCCGAGGCCGAAATTTATCTGTCCAACAAATTTGTTAGCCGTTTGGGTGGAAGGCTCGAATACAATGGCCATCTGGATGCTGCCACCTTTTCGCCGAGGTTTTCTACCGCCTACAAGATTGGAGCGCAAAGCCAGGTTTCGCTGGCTTACGGGTGGTTTTATCAAAATCCTTTAGACCAATATTTGCTTTATACCAGCCAGGTAAAGCCGGAGCGTGCCGATCATTACATCCTGACTTTTCAATCCATAAAAAATAATCGAACCTTGCGGTCGGAGATTTATTACAAGGCCTACCAAGATCTTGTAAAAGTAAATCCGGAAACTTTTTCGCGTGTCAACGCGTATTCAAATTCGGGTGATGGTTATGCTTATGGGCTGGATGTGTTTTGGCGCGACAACAAAACCTTTAGGAATGCCGAATATTGGGTTTCGTATAGCTATCTGGAAACGGAGCGCGATTTCAGAAACTACCCGTATCGCGCGATACCCGATTTCGCAAGCAAGCACAACTTGTCGGTAGTTTTTAAATATTGGTTTGATGACATCCGCTGTTTGGCAGGCATGAGCTACAAATTTGCTTCGCCACGTGTGTTTCACGATCCCAATGTACCGGGATTCAAGAATCGCCAAACCATTCCTTATCAAACCATGGATATCAACATCACATACTTACATCGAGAGAATATCATTTTTTATGCAGCCATCACCAATGTTGTGGGTTTTAAGCAGGACTACGGAGAGCGATTTGCCATGCAGGCCAATGCTGAGGGCTACTATGCAAGTGAACCGATAATTCCCGGTTCCAACCGTTTCTTTGTGGTGGCGTGCTTTATCACCCTCTCCAAAAGAGGAGATTTAAACCAGATGGATAAAATAGAGTAGGATGAGTAGTGAGAAGTGAGAGATGAGAGGTGAGAGGAGAGAGGAGAGTCGTCAGAGTTCTAAGAAAACAACAGATTGCTTCTCCGCCAGCTGGCGGATCGCAATGAACCATTAACAAATAACAATTAACAAATAACAAACATTTAAAACATCATTAATTATGAAAAAAGTAACACTAATTATCACAGCAATTTTAATTTCAGCGGCGTCGTATGCCGGCGGAAACAAGTACCAGGAAAAAATGGGCGAAACCCTCGCCGGATTTTCCCAGGTGGAATCGGTAGCAGATTACCAGAGCCTGGCCAACAAATTTATGATGATAGCCCAGGCCGAAAAAACTGAGTGGCTGCCCTATTATTACCATGCACAATGCTATATTCTGATGAGCTTTAGCGAAAATGAAAATCCGGAAAAAAAAGACGAATACCTGGATGTGGCCGAAACATCCGTAGCAAAGATGCTGGAGTTGGCTCCCTCCGAATCGGAAGTGTATGTTATGCAGGGCATGCTTTACACTGCAAGGCTGGTGGTTGATCCGATGAGCCGAGGCCAAAAATACGGTGCGCTTTCAGCCCAATCCATAGGCAAAGCCCTGGGTATTGAACCCGAAAACCCACGGGCAAGATACATGCAGATAGCCAACGAGATGGGAACGGCCAGTTACTTTGGCAGCGACGTTTCTGTCCCTTGCCAAAAAGCCCGCGTGCTTTATGATGGATGGGATAATTATCAACTGAAATCCCCAATTCACCCCCGCTGGGGCAAAGGCCAGTTAGTCGATACTATGGAACAATGTGGGGAGAGGTAGAAAAATAGTATTCACTCTACGAAATTGTTTTATCCCGCTTAAAGCGGATGATCCAAATTCATTGTTGCCCGATGAAAATAATTTTCCATAAATAGATTCTTCTCCGCCGGTTGGCGGATACGAATGACAAGTTCTTGTAGGTAATTGGAATGCAATAGATTTCTCTCCGACCAGTTGGCGGATCGAAATGACACGACTGGCGCGGAAAGGGGTGGGGGTGGAAGGTTCGGACGCACAGCGCCCGAACCTTCCACCCCCAATTCCTAACATAGCGTGTCATTTCGACTGGAAAATTTGCGAAGCAAATTTGGAGGGAGAAATCTATTTCAAAAAACCAAGATCATTAACACCATGACTTTAGGGCTATGAAAATGGTTCTGTCATTAGTAGCGTATTGAAGAGTCTATTGGTTTTAACCAGACACCAATACTCTAAATTATTAAATACATTTGCTCCATGCAAACAATCGAAATCAAAAAGAAGGAAACCAAGCGGTTTTCGGCACTTTATCCTTTCAATAAGGTAGCTACTTTCATTTTGGCCAATCTCCTGCTCAGCTTATTTATAATGCTGGCCTTTATGTGGAACTCTTTTGAAAGTCTTCACAACTTTCTGATTTCTTTTGGCTGGTCATTCACTATTTGCACGACCCAATGGCTGGGACACGGATTCATTTTTAACTATCTGGACCAAAAAATCGATTGGATCGAGCAGCCCGCAAAAAGAGCTTTGGCCGGCCTTGTTGCTTTGGTCATTTATTCGTCGATTGCCTTTTATTTTATCCAAACACTTTTCTTTTTCCTGGTGCAGGGTGAGTTGCCGACAGTTACGTGGAGGTGGGCTGTGAATTGGGTGCTTTATCCTGTGGGTATTTCTTTTGTGATAACCATGACCTTTACCGCCATCGGATTTTTTAGAGCCTGGAAAGATTCGTTCAAACGTGCCGAACGGCTCAATACCGAAATGATGGCCCACAAATACGAGGTTTTACGCAATCAGATTAATCCTCATTTTTTGTTCAACAGCTTTAATGTGCTCACCGATTTGGTGTATGAAAACCAGGATGCTGCCGTGAAGTTTATCCGGCAACTAAGTCATTTGTTCCGGTACGTGCTCGAAAGCCGAGATAAAGAGTTGGTGCCGCTTGGTGATGAAATTGAATTTGTAAAATCCTTTGCCTTTTTATTGCAAACGAGATTTGAAAACAAGCTTTTTATCAATATTGATGTGGATGCGGCACAGGCAGAAATGATTGTCCCGGTAAGTATTCAAATGCTGATCGAAAATGCAGTGAAGCACAATGAAGTCTCGGATGCTTACCCCTTAAAAATTGATATTAGGAAGGATGGCGATTATATCGAAGTTTCAAATTCGTTAAAAGCCAAAACGGCTAAAGATGCATCTACCAATATGGGATTGAAAAACCTGCAGCAGCAGTTCGCATTTTTTTCAAATAAGGAAATCGAAATCGAAAAAACAGCCACTGCCTTCACTGTAAAACTCCCACTTATCAAAATCGGACGAGCATGAAAGTACTGATTATCGAAGACGAAACCCGCGCAGCAAACCGCTTAATAAAGTTGCTCGAAAAATTAGCGCCGGAAGCAGAACTTATAAATACTTTGGAATCGGTGCGGGATAGTGTGAAATTTTTGAAATCCAATACAACCCCCGATTTAATTTTCTCCGACATCCAATTGGCCGATGGGCTGAGCTTTGAAATATTTAAGCAGGTCGAAGTGCAATGCCCAATTATCTTTACCACAGCTTACGATCAATATGCCATCGAAGCCTTCAATACCAATGGGATCGATTATCTGCTGAAGCCCATTGAGGAGGAGCGACTGGAGCAGGCATTAAAAAAACTGGAAAGCCTTAGCGCAAAGCCGGATATGCAACAGATAATCCGGATGATGGCTGGAAATTATCCCTTAGCAAAAAAGTACAAAAGTCGCTTTATGGTAAAGGTTGGTGAGCAGATAAAAACCATCAGCACCTCCGAAATCGTAGCTTTTTATAGCTTCGACACGGCCAGCTTTATCCATACGCAAAACAAGCGGAATTACATTGTCGATTTTAGCCTGGACCAACTGGAGGAGTTACTCGATCCCGGAAAGTTCTATCGGGTAAACCGCAAGTTCATTGTTAGCCTTCAGGCTTGTGGCCAAATATACGCATGGTCCAACAGCCGCCTCAAAATTGAAGTGGAAGGCCTGGACGAGGAGATTGTGGTGGCCCGTGAGCGTGTTTTAAAATTCAAGGAGTGGCTTGACGGTGGTGAATAAGTGTTTGCCAGTGGTGAAAATGAAAAGAAACTAGTTTAACCGCAGAGGCGCAGAGTCGCGGAGGAAGACAAATAACTGGTTATCCGCAAAAGTGCCATCAAGAAACCTTTTGTTATATCTTTTCTCTCCGTCTCTCCGTCTCTTCATCTCTCTTTCTCTCCGCCTCAGCGGTTTATTTAAACTTTAAAGTCCAATCAATCCTCTGCTTTCCCGGGCAGCATGGGCACGAATACAAAGCCGCCAAAGATTTGTTCTTCATAGTCGTTGTCGTTGTGGCGGATGATGCGGGTCATCTTTTGAAGGCCCTGTTCACCTACCGGTGCCACCAGCATTCCACCATCTTTGAGCTGCTGCCTGAGTGTGTCGGGGATGACAGGAATGGCTGCTGTGATAAGGATGCGGTCGAAAGGAGCAAAGGCAGGTAGTCCTTCATAGCCATCTTTGTAGAAAATGCGCGCGGGATAGCGCATGCGATCGAAAAACTGTTTTGTTCTTTTGTACAAATGCAATTGCCGTTCGACTGTGTAAACTTTTGCACCCAAAGCCAGCAATACCGACGCCTGGTATCCTGAACCCGTTCCCACCTCAAGAACTTTCATGTTTTCACCTACCTCCAGCAGCTCTGTCTGAAAAGCAACCGTGTAAGGCTGCGAGATGGTTTGGCCGGAGCCGATGGGGAAGGCTTTGTCCTGGTAGGCGTATTCGAGAAACGACGAGTCCATAAAAAAATGGCGCGGCACCGTATTGATGGCTTCCAGCACGCGTGCATCGGCGATGCCTTTGCTTTGTAGCTGTGCCACGAGTTTTTTGCGAAGGCCTTTGTGGCGATAAGTATCGGGTTTATCCATGATAAAAATTAGAAACTGAAATCCTTGCAAAGCTACTATTTTGGGCGGGAGGCCGGCAAAAAGTTGATGCTTTTGAAGGTTCCAAAACTTCCAATTGGCATTTACTCCCTTTAGGAGAGAGTTCGGGGGTGAGGTTGAAAAGCAAACCGCTCACTCACACATACTCCCTATCAGCCCGGCAGAAGAGCTCCCCTCTCCATTTGGAGAGGGGCCGGGGGTGAGGTCTAAAGGCGGGGTTATTGATAGCCGTTTAATTGTGATTGTTTACCCCAGCTACTGACGTTTGACTTTTGTGATTTGGAACTTATTTGTCTTTTGTCCTTTGACTTTTGGAACTTATCTTAGCCTCTGCTGTGCCAAAATCCTTACTTTTGCATCCACATAATAAAATCACTATGTTGAAAATCGGAGTGCTTGGCGCCGGCCATCTCGGGAAAATTCATATCAAATGTATCCGCGAAATTAGCGACTACGAGCTGGTGGGTTTTTACGATCCTAACGTTGAAACGGCTACCCGTGTGGCTGAGGAGTTTGGGCTGAAAAACTTCGACTCGCTCGATTCCATCATCGAGGCCGTGGATGTGGTGGACATAGTAACGCCTACCGTTTCGCATTTCGATTGTGCGGCAGCAGCTTTGCGCAAATCGCGCCACGTATTTATCGAGAAACCCATTGTGACCACTCCGGCAGAAGCCCGCGAGCTGATGAAGATTGCCGCCGAGGCTGGCGTTAAAGTGCAGGTAGGGCACGTGGAGCGTTTTAATCCCGCTTTTCTGGCAGCCGGTAAATACATCAACAATCCAATGTTTATCGAGACGCACCGCCTGTCGCAGTTCAACCCGCGTGGCACCGACGTGCCGGTGATCCTCGATCTGATGATCCACGACATCGACATTATCCTGAGCGTGGTGCGTAGCAACGTGAAAAAAATCAGCGCAAGCGGTGTACCCATCGTTTCTGACACTCCCGACATCGCTAACGCCCGCATTGAGTTCGACAATGGCTGCGTGGCCAACCTCACCGCCAGCCGTATCTCGATGAAAAACATGCGCAAATCACGCTTCTTCCAGCGCGACGCCTACATCTCTGTTGACTTTCTGAATAAAGAGCTTGAGATTGTGCAAATGAAAGACATCGATCGCGATCCCGACGATCCTTTTGCTATGGTGCTCGATCTGGGCAAGGGAAAAGGCATGAAGGAAATTATTATCGATAAACCGATGGTGGAGCCAAATAACGCCATCATCGTTGAGCTGGAAAGCTTTGCCAACGCCATCAACAACAATGCTACCCCGCCCGTCACCATCAACGATGGCTATCAGGCGCTGGAGGTGGCTTATCGCATCCTCGAAAAGATCAACTATTAGACAGCTGGTGCAGGGCGCAACAGACAATATAAGCCGGGCGGCGGCCGTTTCAGAAATTCAATTAAAAACAAACAATGTGCGGATGAATATTTTGAAAAATAAATGGTGGGTGCTGACGATGATTGGCAGCATGGTGATTTTCTTTTCGGCCTGTTCGGATGAAAATCTCGAACCCGGCGTTCCGGCCTTTGTTTCGTTAGATTATGTCGAGTTTTCAACGAATCCTTCGCAGGGTTCTCCTTTGCAAAATATTTCTGATGCATGGGTATTTGCCAACGGCGCCACCATCGGCGTTTTCGAGATGCCCGTGAAGGTGCCCGTTTTGGTTTCGGGCAAAGGCGAGTTGCGTATTGAGGCGGGCATCAAGCTCAACGGCATTGCCACCACGCGCGTCAACAATCCTTTTTTTGAACCCATTGTCATCAAGGATTTCAATTTTATTTCCGATTCGATTCTTGATGTGGATTTGCATACTACCTATCGCGAAAGCACCATCTTCGACTGGATAGAGGATTTTGAAGAGTTACCACTGTCGCTCGATACTACCAACCTGGGTGGAAAGGCTTTCATCACCCGCACTTCCGAAGGAGCCATTAGCGGAAACTTTGCGGGCATTATCCAGCTCGATGGGCAGCACAAAATTTTCGAGGCAGCCTCCTTCCAGGACTATACCTTGCCGGTGGACGGACGTCCGGTGCTGCTCGAGATGCATTATAAAAACACCACTCCTTTTTCGGTGGGAATCATTGCACAAAGTCCTTCGCAGGTCATCAAAAAAGAAATTATCGTGCTTTATCCAAAGCAGGAGTGGAACAAGATTTATATCAACCTTACGGATCAACTGCGCGAAAGTTCTAATGCGCGCACTTTTAAAGTTTTGATCCGCAGTTATATCGACGCGGACGATGAGCAGCACACCATCCATCTCGACAATCTCAAACTTATGCACCGATAAACCTGATGAAAGATGCAGACACTTAATAAAAAGACTCAGCAGGCCAGGTATGTTTTTGCCGACTGGCTCGCGGCGGCGCTGGCCTGGATGCTTTTCTTCGCTTATCGTAAAGTTTCGGTAATCCCCGATCTGCTGCACAATCTTCACGAAATTTATGGCGACCCCAACTTCTATCGCGGCATGGTGGTGGTGCCTCTGTTCTGGCTAATTCTTTACATAATTGCCGGAAGCTACCGTCGCATCTACCGAAAGTCGCGCCTCCGCGAGATCACCGCCACTTTTACAACGGTATTTATTGGCGTGGTTATCATCTTTTTTACGCTGCTGCTCGACGACGTCGTTTCCTCACCCGCCAGCTATTACAAGTCGTTCACCATGCTTTATCTGCTGCAGTTTGTCTTTACGGCTTCTTTCCGACTTTTTATCACTACGCGAACCGTCAAGAAAATTCACCATAAAGTTCTTGGTTTTAATACCATTATCGTAGGTAGTAATGAGAATGCGGTGAATCTTTACAAGCAGCTGGATGCACAGTTTCCGTCGTCGGGAAACCGGTTTCTTGGTTTTGTTAATGCGCGTGTTTACGACAAATATCAATTGGCTGATCATCTGCCGCATTTGGGCTTTTATAAGGAGTTGCCCCGGCTGGTGCGCGAGCTGAAGGTGGAAGAGGTGGTGATAGCCATCGAACGCAGTGAAACGCAGTTGGTCGAGAAAATCCTGACGCAGATAGAAGACACCGATGTTATCATCAAAATTATACCAGCCATGCAGGATTATCTGCTGGGCAGCGTAAAGACGACTTCCATTTTTACGGAGCCGCTCGTGCAGATTTCGCCGCACATGATGCCGCCCTGGCAGGAATCCATCAAGCGCCTGATCGACTTCAGCGCTTCGCTGGTGGCCATCATCTTGTTATTGCCTGTTTACATTTTACTTTATCTGTTTGTGAAATTTTCTTCGCCGGGACCCGCATTTTATTTTCAGGAGCGCATCGGACTGCACGGAAAACCATTTATGATTCCAAAGTTCAGGTCGATGTATGTTGGTGCCGAGAAGGACACGCCCCAGTTGTCGTCGAAGGATGACAGCCGCATTACGTCGGTCGGGAAGTTTATGCGCAAAGTACGTTTGGACGAGCTGCCGCAGTTTTTTACGGTGCTTACCGGAAGGATGTCGTTGGTGGGATATCGTCCCGAGCGCCAGTTTTTTATCGATCAAATCGTAAAACGCGCCCCACATTATCGTTTGCTTTTTAAGATAAAACCAGGAATCACATCGTGGGGACAGATCAAATTTGGCTATGCCAGCAATGTGGATGAGATGGTGCAGCGGCTTAAATATGATATTTTGTATGTCGAAAACATGTCGCTTGCCATGGATTTCAAAATCATGTTTTACACGGTCCTAATCATTGTGAAGGGGAGTGGGAAATAGAAGTGCCTCTCTTTTATTTTTGGACGTTTCGAGGTCCTTCGGACGCTCGAAAGTCTGAGGGTAAGGGCGACTTTCTATTCTCAAAGATTCAAGATAGAAACGTTAAACTTAAAAAAAAGTAAAAGTTGAATTTGCTTGCCGGTGAGCACGATAATACGTGAAAATTGAAAAACTACGAATTATGTTTCTTAGCTGTTATAGTTTCTGTTTTAATAAAGCAAAACTCCCGGAGGTAGATTGCCTTCGGGAGTTTTTGTTATTATTGATTTGCTGTTATTATTTGGCGTTTTTAAATGCTTTAATACCTGCAAATCTTGATGTTTTTCCTAGTTCATGCTCTATCCGCATTAACTGGTTAAACTTCTCTATGCGTTCACCACGGCAACCACTTCCGGTTTTTAAGTGACCTGCATTTACTGCAACGGTGAGGTCGGAAATAAAGCTGTCGATGGTTTCCCCACTTCGGTGCGACACAAAACAATTGTAAGAGTTTTTGTATGCCAACTCAATGGTTTCAAGCGTTTCGGTTACAGTACCAATTTGGTTTAGTTTGATAAGGATAGAATTAGCCACACCTTTTTCAATACCTTCGGCCAGGATTTTCTTATTGGTACAGAAAATATCATCCCCAACAATTTCTGTTTTTTTACCGAGAACATCTGTCAGATTTTTCCAGCCTTCCCAGTCATTTTCGGCCAAACCATCTTCAAGCAGAACAATCGGATATTGGTTTACCCAACTTTCCCAAAGTTTAACCATATCATCACTTGAAACTAATTTTTGTGTGCTTTTGAAAAATTTATATTTCCCATTTTCCCACATTGCACTTGCAGCCGGGTCAAGACAGATACTTACATCTTTCCCGGGTGTATATCCAGCTTTATGTATGCCTTCTAAAATCATTTCAACAGCTTGATCATTCGATTTCAAATCAGGAGCAAACCCACCCTCATCACCTACACCTGTGCTAAGACCTTTTGCTTTTAAAACCGATTTCAGGCTATGGAATACTTCTTCACCCATGCGGATGGATTCTCTAAATGAAGGCGCATTGTGCGGCGCAATCATAAATTCCTGAAAGTCCACATTGTTGTCAGCATGACTACCTCCATTTATAACATTCATACAGGGCACTGGCAATAAGTAAGCATTACTTCCACCTAAATACTGATAAAGTGTTGTCTTTGTACTTAATGATTTGGCTCGGGCATAAGCCATTGAAACGGCTAAAATAGCATTTGCTCCAAGTTTAGATTTATTAGGCGTTCCGTCTAATTCGATCATCAGGTAATCTAATTCGCGCTGACTTTGGAAACATTTGCCTACTATTTCTTTAGCGATAATCGTATTCACATTTGCCACGGCTTTTAGTACGCCTTTACCGCCGTAACGATTTTTATCGCCATCCCTCATTTCTACCGCTTCCCGTTCACCTGTTGATGCTCCACTTGGTACCATAGCACGTGACAATGTTCCGTCTTCCAGTTGCAAGTTCACTTCAACTGTAGGATTTCCCCTTGAATCGAGTATTTCGATTGCTTTTACTTTTTGAATTTTCATTATGTAATTCCTCTGTTTTTAAATTTATTATTTTTATTAAAGTTAATTAATCTCGTGATGTGTTCCTTCATCTTGAACACAACCTCTGTGTAAATGTAATGTTACGTTTATTTCTTCATTCCCCTTTACCAAAAGGTTTCTACAAATCTAATCTGGCTGGGTTCGCTTGCCCGGGTTCCCTTCATTTTACAATCTGAATCTCTCATTTTTAAAATCCTAATTTTTCATTCCAACAAAAGTAAGCATGATTTGGACAGGGAACAACCGCACAGCCTTTTTTATTTTCAAACATTTCCTTGTTAATCGCATTCCATAGCTGTGACCATTTCCATTTTAATAAAAAAAACTCCCGGAGGCAGATTGTCCTTCGGGAGTTTTTTATTTAATTTCTACATCAAGCTGTCTACCTTCTTCAAATGCTTTTTTGTCCATTCCAGAACCAACAGCAATTCCAATTGCTAGTCCTATTGGTAATCCAATTCCTAAAAAAGCCATATTTCCAAGGCTAACACCAAAAGAAACACCAATCGGAATACCAAGTGCAGTCATTCCAGTAACTAACCAAAGTTTTCGATAGTAGTTTTTTGGCACCAACTTAACCTCTTTTTCAAGCAATTTGATAATCATAGTTTGCTTTCTTTTCATTCTTTTTCCCATATCATCTCCTAACATAGAAGTTGAATTCATCTCTTCAACGTCTTTATTAATAGACATAACCAGCTTATCAGGCAAATCCCTTTTTCGCAATTCAGATAGTAGTTTTTCAAACTGAATATACGTTTCTTTAAGTTTGACATTGTTCTCAATGCCTGGTTTTTGATTTAACTCATTAATCTTCATTCGTCTGTTTTTTTAATATTAAGCACAACTTCTGTGTAAACGCTATGTTACATTAATTTCTTCATCATCCTTTACCAGAAAGGCCACTCTTATCTTTGGATTATCAATTTTTGTTTTCCGATAAAGTTTTCCGATTTGATCTCGACCAGGTAGATTCCGTTGCTTAGCTTGCTGATGTTAATTTCCTGTTGATTTTTTTTCAGTGTTTCAGTTTTTACCAATGAACCATTCACATTAAAAATATTCAATGTTTTATAGGTATTGTCATCTGTGTCAACACTTATCGTAAAAAACTCAGAAGCAGGATTCGGGTAAATAGCAATGCTGTTTTTTATGTCTATTTCTTCTATTCCCACTGGTAAAGGTCGTTTCCAAACACCAGAGTTATGAGTTCCAGCAAAGATATTTGTTTCGCTGATGGCTAATGTATAGATAGAGTTACTCGTCAAGCCGTCATTAAACTCCGTCCATGAGACTCCATTATTTCTTGATAAAAATACTCCGCCTTCCCGAGTTCCTGCAAAGATATTTGTTCCGCTGATGGCTAATGATTGGACGAAAGCATTTGTCAAGCCGTTACTAAACTCAGTCCATGAGCTGCCATTATTGGTTGATAAAAACACGCCGTCCGAAGTTCCTGCAAAGATATCTGTTCCGCTCATGGCTAATGATTGGACATAAGGATTTGTCAAACCAGTATTCACCTCAGTCCATAAGCTTCCATTATTGCTTGATATAAACACACCGGCATCATAAGTTCCTGCAAAGATATTTGTTCCGCTGAAGGCTATTGAGTTGATAGCATTAGTTGTAAAACCGTTATTCACCTCAGTCCACGAGTCTCCATTATTGATTGATAAAAACATTCCGCCGCCCCAGGTTCCTGCAAAGATATTTGTTCCGCTGATGGCTAATGATTGGACATAAGGATTTGTCAAACCGGTATTAACCTCTGTCCATGAGCTTCCATTATTGGTTGATAAAAATACGCCTCCGTTAGTTCCGGCAAATAAATTTGTTCCGCTGATGGCTATTGGTCTGACCCAAGAGTTTGTCAAACCGTTATTAACCGCCGCCCATGAGTTTCCATTATTGGTTGATAAAAATACTCCGTGTCCAAAAGTTCCTGCAAATATATTTGTTCCGATCATGGCTAATGAATGGACAGCAGTATTTGTCAAACCAGTATTAACCAAATTCCATGAGCCTCCATTATTGCTTGATAAAAACACTCCGCCATAAGTTCCTGCAAAGATGTTTGACCCGCTTATGGCTAATGATTGGACGAAAGCATTTGTCAAGCCGTTACTAAACTCAGTCCATGAGCTGCCATTATTGGTTGATAAAAACACGCCGTCCGAAGTTCCTGCAAAGATATTTGTTCCGCTGATGGCAAATGCTTGGACATAAATACTTGTTAAACCAGCATTAACCTCAGTCCATGAGTCTCCATTATTGGTTGATAAAAATACTCCGAGTCCAAAAGTTCCTGCAAATATATTTGTTCCGCTGATGGCTAATGCTTGGACATAAGGATTTGGCAAACCGGTATTAACTGCAGCCCATGAGCTTCCATTATTAGTTGATAAAAATACGCCGCCGCCGTAAGTTCCTGCAAAGATATTTGTTCCGCTGATGGCTATTGCTTGGACTTGAATACCTGCCATCCCGTTACTAACCTCAGTCCATGAGCTTCCATTATTGCTTGATAAAAATACGCCAACCGAAGTTCCAGCAAAGATATTTGTTCCGCTGATGGCTATTGAATGGACATAAGAATTTGTTAAACCGGTTGCCGTCCAAGAGCCTCCATTATTGGTTGATAGAAACACTCCGTAGCCCGAAGTTCCAGCAAAGATATTTGTTCCACTGATAGCTAACGAAAGGACTCTAGTACTTGGCAAACCGTTATTAACCTCAGTCCATGAGCTTCCATTATTGCTTGATAAAAACACTCCGCCACCATAAGTTCCTGCAAAAATATTTGTTCCGCTGATGGCTAATGATAGGACACTTCCTCCCTCAGGTCCGCTGGTTTGCTGCCATTGGGCATTTGCCGCAACCGCTGTAGCAATTAAAACTGTTAAGATAAATGTAAATTTTTTCATGCTTGTTTTTGTCAGTGTTTATCGTGCTGACGCCGCACTTTTTTTGTTTTATCAATAATTTTGTTGATCCATTTGCTTGCATCTAACCTCTTTGTATTTGTAATGTTACGTTTATTCCTTCATCATCCTTAACCAAAAGGTTTCTACAAAACTAATCTGGCTGGGTTCGTTTGCCCGGGTTTCTCTGTTATGAAACCTTTTTGCGTTGGTGTTGCATGATTTTTTCATGGTTCAATAATTTTCCAATAGCCGGTCTTGTCACTCCCTTTACGTTCTAATATTCCCTTCTCTTTAAGTTCTTTTATTCTTCGTTTTGTAGTGCTTAAACTTACATTCAATCGCGCACCAATTTCGACTGCTGTTATTTTATTATTTTGCTTTATCAAATAAAATAGAGTGTCATTTACAGTGTCATTTTGCGTTTTTACAGTGTCATTTACAATGGGAACAAAATGAACTCTTTCGCTTTTTCTGCTTTGTTTGGCTCACCCTGTCGTATGTATTCTTCAAAGTTATCCATTGTCTGAGCTATGATTTACTTTTCGATTTATGTCTGTCGTTTCTGTTTATTAAGCTTGGCGTTAACGGCGGGTGGTATGAAATCCTTTAGGGTTCCTGCTTATTTGCTTACAAGGATACCAATACCTGGTACGGCTCAAAATAAATTTCACAGTTTATTGTTGCTTGTTTTCGTCCTCTACAAGCTTTTCATCTATTATTTCTTCAGCTTCGTTAATCTTTTTTTCCACCTTTTCTATCCTTCCTTTCTTGTCCTTCTTTTTTAGTTTGTCAACAAGTTTTCGCAGAAAGGGGACGTATTGTGCTAATAAAAACAAACCGGCAAAGACAAGTACATACCCCAGCGGGATAAATGGGATCAACATAAAAACCCCGCCAAGCAACAAAATTAGAATGCCGGCCACCAGCCTGATGTATTTTTTATGCTCCGGCTTAATTGAAATCAACTTTTTCATTGTAAATCTTTGTGTTTTAAATAACTGCTAAAAGTGTTGCTTACTAAAACCATTGTTTACCGAAACTTGTTTATTCGCCACAAAGATTCCTACACCTGGTATTTTGCAAAATAAAATTTCAACCTACGCTCAGGTTGGTTTTAGATGCTTTGGTAAACCGTTTAAATCGCAGACTTTGATTGGCTGCCGCATGGCAAAACCTGCCCACCTTTTGAAAATGAATTATCTTCGCATCTTCTAACTTTATTAATAACAAAACGTATTTCAACAATGAAAAAATTATTCTTTCTGATGATTGTCCTGGTTTCTGTTGTAATCAGCAGTTGCAATCAGGCTGGCACCGAGCAAAATGCTACAAAGGATGAGGCCGTGATCGACAAGCCGCAGCTCACCCTCACCAGCAACCGGATGACGCCCGAGGTGCTGTGGTCGTTTGGCCGGCTGAGCGATCCGCAAGTTTCGCCCGATGGCAAAACCATCCTCTACGGTGTTTCTTATTACAGTATCGAACAAAACAAAGGCAACCGCGATCTCTATGCTGTAGATGCCGATGGAAGCAACCAACGCCGCATCACCAAAACGGCCAAAAGCGAATACAATGCGCTGTGGCGTCCGGATGGCAAAAAGATCGGCTTCCTTACCACCGAAAGCGGGTCGATGCAAATGTGGGAGATGAACCCCGACGGCACCGGCCGCCGTCAAATCAGCGATGTCGATGGCGGCATCAGCGGGTTTAAATATTCGCCCGACCAATCCATGATCGTTTACACCAAAGAAATCCCGGTGGAGAACAAGTTTAAAGATATCTACGAAGGGCTGCCCAAAGCAACCGGCCGCCTGATCGACGACTTGATGTACCGCCACTGGGATACCTGGACGGATACTTACAGCCATATTTTCGTGGCCAAATACAACGGCACTGCCCTTAGCGGTCACACCGACATTGTATCAGGCGAGCCCTGGGATTCGCCCATGAAACCGTGGGGAGGTATGGAGCAGGTCAACTTTTCGCCCGACAATAAATCGATCGTTTACACCAGCAAAAAGCAGGAGGGGAAAGCATATTCCATCTCCACCAATAGCGAGAATTATATTTATAACATCGAAACCGGCGAAACGCAAAATACCACCGAGGGCATGATGGGCTTCGATATTGCCCCTCAATATTCGCCCGACGGCAACTACATTGCCTGGGAAAGCATGGAGCGCGATGGATTTGAATCGGACCTAAACCGGCTTTTTATTTTAAATATTAATACCGGAGAAAAAATTTATGCTTCCGAAAACTTCGATCAGAACGTGGGCAGCCTGCTATGGTCGGCCGACAGCCGGTCGGTGTATTTCGTAAGCGATGTGCAGGGAACTTTCCAGATTTACGAATATAATATGGATGCCAAAGAGGTGCGAAAAATTACCGATGGCATGCACGACTATGGCACCATTGCCTGGGCTGGCGATAAGCTGGTGGCTACCAAACAAACCATGGCGACGCCTACGGAATTGTTTATGGTCGATCCGGTGAGTGGCGCTGAAGAGCAGATCACTTTTACCAACAAAGACTTGCTCGATCAACTGGTGATGGGCAAAACGGAAGGCAGATGGATGAAAACCCACGATGGCATGGATATGCTCACCTGGGTGATCTACCCGCCTGATTTCGATCCCAACAAAAAATATCCTACGTTGCTTTATCTCAAAGGTGGACCGCAGGGACCGCTAAGCCAGGATTTCCATTACCGCTGGAATTATCAGATTATGGTTGCTAATGATTACATCATCGTAGCTCCGAGCCGTCGCGGCGTTTCAGGTTTTGGACAGGAATGGCAGGAGCAGATCAGCACCGATTATCATGGCAAAAGCATGAAGGATTATCTCACTGCTATCGATATTATGGCCAAAGAGCCTTTTGTGGATGCTGACAATCTGGGAGCTATCGGCGCCAGCGCGGGAGGATGGGCTGCCTATTATCTGGCCGGAAATCACGAAGGCCGCTTCAAAGCATTTATCGCCCACGACGGCATCTTCAACGAAGAAGCCCAATATCTGGAGACCGAAGAGATGTGGTTCGAAAACTGGGACAAAGGTGGCCCCTTCTGGGAAAAGAGCAACAAGATCATCAAAGATGTCTATGAAAATTCTCCGCATAAATTTGTCCAAAATTGGGATACGCCCATTCTTGTGATTCATGGCGAGCAGGATTTCCGCGTGGTTTACACACAAGGCATGACAGCCTTCAACGCAGCTATCCTGCGCGATGTGCCGGCCGAGTTTCTCTTCTTCCCCGATGAAAATCACTGGGTACTCCAACCACAAAACGGAATCCTGTGGCAGCGCACATTCTTTGCCTGGCTGGATAAATGGTTGAAGTAATAAAGAGAATATAGAAAACAGAACACGGATAACACAGATGATACAGATTTGCACTGATCCGTGAAAATCAGTTTAAAAGAAACCGGTTTCTGTCTTTGCGACGGAGGCCGGTTTGTTTTATTACCAGATGTCTTTTAAAACATAATTTACAGATAATGATTTTTGTTTTCCAAATGCTCGCGCTACCCCTCAATCCCCTAAAGGGGGTCGGGGGG